>JALHOX010000021.1:13876-14438 GCA_022842805.1 Phycisphaerae bacterium
AGATCCGCGAAGCGTGTCAGAAAGCGTTTCAGGAGTGGCTCGCCGAACCCAACAAAGCCGATGTCGCCAACACCCGTCGGCGCACCGTCCGTGTCGGCGACGAGTTGTTTTTCGACATCACCATCTCCGCCCTCTGCGCCGCCGACGGCGAGATCATCGAAGTCGTCGGCCTCTGCTGGGATGTCACCCCCGCTCGCAAACTCCAGGAAAAAGTCAACGCCATCGACGCCGCCGGACGCGAGCTCGTCCATCTCAACACCGGCGCGGTCGAGGCCCTGCCGCTGCAGGAACGGCTGAAGATCCTCGAAGAAAAGATCATCCGCTACACCCACGACCTGATGCACTTCGACCAGTTCGCGGTGCGCGTCCTCGACAAAAAGACCAACAAGCTCGACACCGTCATCTCCAGCGGCTTTTCCGAAGAGGCCAAGTCGCTCGACATCATGGCCTCCCCCGAGGGCAACGGCATCACCGGCTACGTCGCCGCCACCGGTCGCAGCTATATCTCGCCCGACGTCCGCAAAGACCCGCGCTACCTCTTCGGCATCGAAGACGCCCGCTC
>JALHOX010000021.1:14448-22394 GCA_022842805.1 Phycisphaerae bacterium
GCCCGCTCCTCGCTCACCGTGCCCCTGATGCTCAATGATCAGGTCGTCGGCACGCTCAACGTCGAGTCCAATCAGGTCGCCGCCTTCACCGAGGACGACCGCCAGTTCGCCGAAATCTTCGGCCGCTACATCGCCATGGCGCTGCAGATCCTGCGGCTGCTCGTGGTCGAACGCCGCGCCACCACCGGCCAGCTCGCGGCCGACGTCGCCGCCGAGCTCGCCGCCCCGCTCAACGACATCATCACCGACACCGTCAGCGTCCTCGAAGACTTCATCGGCCACGACGACCTGCGCCGCAGGCTGAACGCCATCATCGAAAACGTCGATCGCGTAAAGCGCAGCATCCAGCAGCTCAGTCAGCCCCGCGGCATCACCGGCATGGTCGACGAGGCCCCCAGCGACGACCCCGTCCTCTCCGGCAAACGCATCCTCATCGCCGAAGACGAAGACGTCATCCGCGACACAATCTCCGAAGTGCTCACCCGCGGCGGCGCCCTCACCTACACCGCCGCCGACGGACACGACGCCCTGGCCCTCCTCCACCAGCAGAAATTCGACCTCGTCCTCACCGACATCAAAATGCCCGGCTGCTCAGGCTACGAAGTCTTCGCCGCCGCCCGGGCCGCCGGCGCCAAGTGCCCCGTCATCATGATCACCGGCTTCGGCTACGACCCCGACCACGCCATCGTCCGCGCCAGCCGCGAAGGCCTGGCGGCCGTGCTCTTCAAGCCCTTCAAAGTCGAAGACCTGATCCAGCAGGTTCGGGATGCGTTGAAGATCGTGAAGTAATGCTTGCGGGGGGCTCCGCTCGATTTGCTCGATCCGCCACGCGCTACTCCGCCCGCCGCTTTCAATGAAGCCCGCCTTGGCGTGCAGGATTGTGAGAACATCGTTCGCCGTCAGCAGGTCGTCGAGTTCGCGGCCCTCCGCTTCGCTCAGTTGGCCAGATTGCGACCGTTCGGAAAGTTCGCGATAGCGCATCTGGTCGTCGGCGTCAAAGCCCTGGGCCGATAGGCGCATGGCATAATCGCGTGGGTGTCGCCCTCGGATGGACGGAGAACGCGCTCAACTGCGGAGTGGTTCACCTACATTTCCTCAGCATATACCCAGCGCGAACGCACCGCTGTACCCGGCGGACGATGGCCGGCGACGCAATGTTTCCGGCCAAGTTCGAGCGGTCAGACTGGTTAAACGATTTCGAACACGAATATCAAGGAGGCAGCCAACGCGAACGTCGGTGTCCGGCGGATGCTGGCGGCCCGCGCGAGTCGCTAGTGCATACGCAGCAGTCGCTGTCGCCTAATCTGCCACTTGGCGGTCGACGGCGAGGCGCTGTGCTGGGTATCGCCCCCCCGTAGCATCCACTTATCAAAGCGTGGACAGAGCGCCTCGAGCTCGCGGTTCAAATAAGGCCGCGTCTACTCGGCCTCGTAGTAGAACGCCGGATCGAAACGCGAATTCGGTACGAGGTCTTGTCTGATGATTCGGAAGCCCGACGGGTCCTCTTGCTCCGTCCGTTCGTCAATTTGGCGCACCAGTCTATTTACCGTTTCGCAGTGATCCTGCAAGAGATAAAAAGCGTGCCGCTCGATCCAACTTATGATCCTACTAAATCGCCTGCGGCTGACTCGTGCCGCAAATGTGATTTCGCGGAGTTCCTCGATCCTACTTTCAATTTCTGAACGTCTAATAGCCGAGGGCAGATCCGGAATCAGGTCAACGCCGCCATCTTCCGAAACAACGATAGCAATGCACGCCGATCCGTGACCCTGAACATACCTTACCGCGGAGTTGTATCGCGCACCTCGAGCCGGATCTCCTTGCGGTGACGCAACGCCATCCAAAATCACACCAATTGCGTAGCATTGGCCGTCCGGACTCATTAATACCGCACCGTCAATCGGCGTCAGGTGCTTTATCAGCTGGGGTGTCGCGCGACGAGGTTCAATGGTAATACTCTGCCTAGAAAGTCGCTTCGCCTCTGCAGCCGCATCCGCGGTCACGACTATCATCGTACCGTGCCTCTCGGTCGATATGCTCGCAACGACTGTCACGATTCGCTCGGCATCGTCGGTCGGGACAGCCGGGAAGATTCGGCGCACATCGACACGTAGCTTATCCGCGTCGAATGGCGGGGCCGGAAGCCGCGGTTGACCAGAGCGTACATCCATTAGCGGCTGACCAGCGTGTGCCAATTCCCAGTGATGGTGACCCAGCACTCTGACTTCGAAGAGGTCTTCATCATTGCGACTGTACTCACCTATCTCAACTAGGCCGAAAATGGATGCGGCGTTCACATGCAGGGCAAGCCCACGCCCAGCGAGTTCCAGCACCTTCCTGGCACCTCGCGCGTTTCGAATGCTGAGCGGAGTCGCGAACTTAACCGCAGGTAAAACGCCATCGTGTTCTCGCCGAGCGACGACCATACGTCCACAACCGGCGGCCTGTTCGTACTTAAGCGCCGCTATTCCATTGCAGGCCTCGAAAAAACGCTGCCAATCGCCGATTTGGTCCAAGTTCTGATCGCATTTGTACACGCAGTCCATCGTGAACCGAGCGCCGGCGCTTCGGACAAGTTCGTCGGGACTGCGCGCCGATCGCCCCAACCCCTCACCCGCGTTCGGTCTACTGAGTTCGAGCTCCGCGTCGCGCAAGAACTCGTCGACCGTCGCGTCGACCAAGGAGACCGCTGCCTTGAACGACCGATATGCGTGAATCCGCGCTCGGTCGACCGTGAGGCGTGGATGTGCGACGACGAACTCTGTTTGGAGCCCCAGTACAGTTGAGACGAGGTAGCCGTCGCGCGCCACCGGAAAAGAAACGAAGTACTGCACGCCATCCGGCTTGTTCACACACTCTGCGATAATCTTGCATACGGTCTCGTGAATCGCGCGCCTCCGCAGCCGCTCCGTCTCGCTGTCCTGCACGCCAGGGTGGCTGTGGAGAACTTTGCTTTCGGGATAGTTTGCCGGAAGTGACTCGGCAAGCTTGAGTACTCCATAAAATGAATTAGACGATATCCAGAAGTCATCTTCGGGTTCGACGCAAGCGGGCAAACGATCTCGGCGATCCTCGTCGAGAATGCCGATCAGGAATACCTCCGGTTCAAATCGCTTATCGAGTAGCCTAAAAACCGCATTTGCATGCACCTCCTGATCGATACAAAAGTGCTGTTGGAAACCCCACATGAAGTGGGTAATCGCTTGACCCATAACAACCTCCAGGAGCAAATGCTATGAAAAGCTTCCACGATGCGATTGTCCCACATGTGCGGGATACCGTCGATGGGCGCCGGACACGGCTCCGAACCCAAGGCAGTTTGCACCATACACGCCATGTGGATTTAGTTGACCGCTGGTGAAGTGACGGCGTTCTTCAGGTTTCGGGCGCGGCGTAAACCCCGGCTCGGCGTGGCAGCTCCGGTCATCGCGGCCAGCGACGCTTATGCACCTCCGGCAGCCACGAGACACCCGACAAATAATAAGGCCCCGCGCCGCCAAGCGCAGGGCCTCACCGTCGTTCGCGCACTCCCAAAAGGTCGGATCGCGCTACATCAGCAACCCGTCAGCAGGCAAACAAACGGCCCAATATCCGCCACCGTCACAAAGTTGTCGCCGTTCGTATCCGCCAGGTTGATGTTGCAGGTCGGGTTCGCCGCCGCGTAGGCCGCCGGGTTCGTGATCGCCAGCACAAACGCGCCGATATCCGCCACTGTCACAAATCCGTCGCAGTTCACATCGCCCACGATGCCCTGACCCGCGTAGTCGATCGGCACCAGATACTCCGTCTGATGCACGAACGGCGAGCAATTGAGCTGCGACTGGTCACTCACGATCAGCCGCAACACATAGCAGCAGCCCTCCAGCCCAACCGTGTTGAACGAGCCGAGCAGACCATTCACGACCGGCGTATTGCCCGACGAAATCGTCACCCAGCCGTTCGTCGCCGGGTCGCTGCGCTGCAGCGTCCAGCCCAGCAGGTTCGCATCGTTCGCCGTGCCGATCACCTGCACCACGCCGTTCACCACCGCACACTCCGCCGGCGACGTGATCACCGCCACCGGCGGTGTGTTGTCCACAGTGATCTCGGCGTTGGCCGTGCTCACCTGCCCGCAGATATCGCGCACCGTCAGCCGCACCTCATAATCGCCATCCGGCACGCCCGGCGTCTGCGTATTCCAGCCGCCCGTCGTCAGCGGATCGTTCGTCACCGGCGTGGTGTAATTCGCCACACCGCTCTGCACCGGCGTAAACGCGCCGCCGCTGGTCGGGCGATACTCGACCGAATAGTTCAGGAAGCAAATGTCCCACGCCGTGCCGTCGAAGCAGATCAGTCCGCCCAGCACGTTGCCATCGACCGGCGACCGCAGTTCGCACGCCGGCGCCGCGCCGTCGACATAAACAAACTCGACATCGCTGTTGCTGTCGCCGCACGCGTTGCGGACGGTCAGCCGCAGAAAGTAGTAGCCGTTCAGCCCGCTCGTGTTCCAGTTCGCCAGCAGCGCATTGCTGACAGGCGAGTTTCCGCTCGCGATCGTGGTCCAGATCCCGCCCGATTGCGGCCGACTGTCGAGCACCCAATCCGCCAGTGCATCGGCGCCCGTGCTCGCCGTGCCGATCACCGGCACCGTTCCGCGACAGACGCACTCGGTGGTGATCGGATCGGTGATGTCCGCGCTCGGCTCGCCGGCCCCGTTGAACAGGAAATTGAAATCGAGGCTGCCGCCGCCCTGAGAAGGGTTGTAGTCCGCCACCTTGATCAGATACTCGACATCCTTCTGCACCGGCACGTTCAGCAGTTGCGATTGCGTGCTCGTGCCCGAGTCATCGTCGCACGCGATCTGCGTGTTGCCCCCGTCGCAGCCTACGTCCGGATCGACGAAAAAGTCGCAGCCATCAATCCAGATCGAAATCACCGTGTCATAGCTCGACCCATTGGTATTGACGCTGATCGACCCATCGCACGGCGGGACGTAGCGGTACCAGACCGAGTTGCTCACCCCGACGTTGCTCAGCTCGCACGATTCATTCGAATCGCACACCTCGGTCTGCGCGTTGCCGGTCCGCAGCAGCGGCGGGTTGTACGCCACGCCGCCGATCGTCGTGGCATTCTCGCACGCGTCGTTAGGCGGGAAGTAGCGCAGGTTGAAATCGAGCGTGCCGCCGCCCGAAGTCGTGTTGAAGTCGGCCACTTTGATCCGGTAAATCGTGCCAGCGGTCACATCCAAGAAGACGCGCGACCACGTCGGATTCCCGAACTCCGGCGCATTGTCATTGCACGCCAGTTGCGTCCCGCCGCCTGC
This sequence comes from Phycisphaerae bacterium, assembly GCA_022842805.1. Classification (GTDB taxonomy): domain Bacteria; phylum Planctomycetota; class Phycisphaerae; order UBA1845; family Fen-1342; genus JALHOX01. The sequence goes on from JALHOX010000021.1 coordinate 19,751, forward strand.
GCAGATTTGGCCGACCGGAAATCGACACCCGCTCCACACCGAGAGCACCGTGTTGTAATTGCTGCCCTGCGTGTTGATCTCAATCGTCCCATCCGCGTCCGGCGTGTACGAGTACCAAACCGAGTTGCTCACACCCACCCCGCCCGACTCACAAGACTCGATGTTGTCGCACGTCTCCGCGTCGGCGGTGACGGTCGAATAGGTCGGCGGGTTGTAGGTCGTCACGTTCCCCGGAATCACCGTGCCATTACTGCATTCGTCGTTCGCCAGCCCACCCGTCTCGATGTTCGGTTCGGTCGCGTCGCCCACGTATTCCTCGACTGGCGTAGCCCCAAGACTCTTCGGCGCGGCGTCACCTTCGCCGCCGCTCGCAAAGGTCGCCTTCACGGCGGCGATGCTCTCGCCGCTCGGGAGTGCCGCGCCCGCGGCCGGCAGTACGCCGGCGGGGATCGTCATGGAGGCGGCGGTCAGAATAGATGTTCGAATCAGATGTCTTTTCATACGTGAAATCTCCAACGACCTCGCGGGTCGCGCAGGGGAATATCGGGCCGGCCCGCCAATCTGGAGCCAATGCAGGTCCGCCGACAATCGCTGAAACGAGGTCGGCGCGGCTGGCTTACGCGGCCGCGCTCTTTTTCGGACGCGATCCCTCGAATTCAGAAAATCCCCCAAATTTTCACGTACTTTGCCCCGCCGACCCCGCAACCGCGCTAGAGAATGAGTGTCAGGACCGGCCCAACGCGGGCCACGATGCAACATGTCCCTGGGAGACTGAGATGCGACGACTTCTGATCTGCGCGACCATGATTCAATTGGCGGCGGCAATGGCGTCCGCCGGAGTGGTCGTAACGCGCGGCGACGTCGATGTCGCCTCGCTCGGCTCCTCCGGCCGACAAGGCAGCACTTCCGGCGCAATCTCCGATAACCCGGGCGTCCTCGGCGGGACCGCCGGGCTGGTCGTCTTGGATTCTCTGGTCATGGCCGGACCGGTCGCGCCGGGCGAACTACCGACCACTCCGGGCACCACCGGCGAAGTCACCACGCAGAGCCGTTCGACGATCGACTTCATCCGCACCGGGTCCGAACTCGTGATCGACTTCGGGGCCGTCTCCGCCACGGACATCATCAACATGGATGGCGGCGGCTATCTCGGCGACAGCAGCGCCTCCATCGAAGTACGTTTCGTGCTCGACGCAAATACGAACTACACGCTGCAAGGCGACGTCGCGTTCGACGACGAGGATGGCCCCGCCTACCTGATTATCGGCGGCGGCACCGTCGGAAACTTCGTCCTGCGCTTCGGCCCTGCCGGCAACGGCCCCATCGACCTCTCGGGAGTTCTCACTCCCGGCGAATACCGCATCTCGCTCGGACAGCGCGTCTTCGAAGTGCCGCAGGCCGGCGAGAATTTCGGCGACTTCTCCGAAGCAGGATCGTGCGGCGGGCGCTTCGTGCTCAATCCCAACGCCCCATTCGCCGCCGGCGACATGAATTGCGACGGCTTCATCACTGTCGGCGACATCGGCGGCTTCGTCCTCGCCCTGACCGATCCCGCCGCGTACAGCGTCGCTAATCCCAGCTGCGACATCGACCTCGCCGACGTCAACCACGACGGCTTCGTCACCGTCGGCGACATCAGCGCCTTCGTCGCGCTGCTGGTCAACTGATTGGATAGCGATGTACCGGCGGCGGCCCGCTTCGTCGCGCGTCGTTCCGCCGCGAACCGCGCTCGGTTCGGCCGCCAACGGGTCTGACGTGAACCACGTCGGCGCAAAGCGACCGGGCCGATTTCGCAACGCCGCGAACACCCGAAAACATGGATGCCTTCCGCAGTGCCTCTAAGCGTTGGCCGCGGAATCCAATTGCTTTTTTTGCCCCCCGGAGGCGTCTGACGCGCTAACAAAACTGAGGGCCGGCCAGGAGTCGCCGGCGGTTGTTTGGTCTATTTGATTGGGAGTGTGCGATGCGTCGGTTATTGGTCGGCTCAGTTCTGGTTTCGCTCATGCTGGCGGGTGCAGCCCACGCCGGCGTAACAGTCACCCTCGGCGACGTGGACACCACCTGCACCGCACTCTCCGGACGCCAGGGCAGCACGACCGGCAACATCATCGACGACCCCGCCCCCATGAGCACACTCAACGGCGCCGTCAGTAGCATCGCGCACGCCGTCGCCGGCCCCGTGCTCCCGGGTCTCCTTCCCACCACCCCCGGCACCGGCGGCGTCGTCACCGTCGATGCCAACGCCTCGCTCGCGTTTGAGCGCACCGGCAGCGAATTCCTCATCGACATCGGGTCCACCCTGACCACGGACATCGTAGGGATGGATGGCGGAACCTACCTCGGCTCGGCCGCCGGCGGCGTCGAAGTCCGCTTCACGCTCGACGCCAACGCCACCTACGAACTCGTCGGAAACGTCGCCTTCGACGATGAAGCCACTTCCTCCTTCCTCTTCATCACCGGCGGCACGCTCGGCAACCTCGTCGTGCGCGGCGGCCCGGGCGGCAACGGTCCGATCAACCTCGCCGGCGTCATGGGCCCCGGCGACTACCGCATCAGCCTCGTAAACTCCATCTTCGATGTGCCCGGCACAAACTTCGGCGAATTCGCGGAATCGGGAAGCTGCGATCTGGTTTGGGTGCTCAAT
>JALHOX010000022.1 GCA_022842805.1 Phycisphaerae bacterium
CCGCTGAAGATGTTCGGCGACTCGGCGTGGCCGTCGCCATGACTGTCCGCCGCATGCGACGCGCCGGCGTGGCTCGTGTCGGCGTGACCGGCGGCCGGGGCGGCATGACCGGCGGCAGCCGGCGCGGCGTGGCCGGCGGCAGGCGGGTCCGATGCCCGAACCGCGGCGGTCGAAATCCAGCCGGCGAGCGCCAGAGTCAGCATCGCCGTGGTGAATGTGCGCACCATCATCGTTCTCGCTCTCTTCGTGTGACGCACCGCGGCGCAGGGCCGCGGCACGAGGTCCATCCGAAGACTTAGCCCTTGATGAGCACCATCAGGATCGCGAAGAACGCCGCGCCTTCGATCATGGCCGCGGTGATGATCATCGGGGTGAACATCGCGCCGGCGGCTTCGGGCTGACGGGCGATCGACTCGACCGTCGCGCCGCCGATGCGGCCGATGCCGAGGCCGGCGCCGATGATGGCCAGGCCGGCGCCGACGATGGCGAGGCCCTTCATGGGCTCGGGGGCCGCGCCTGTGCCGGTCTGGGCGAAGGCGGGCTGGGCCGTGGCGAGGGCCAGAACGGCCGCGAAGGCGGCGTAAGCAAGGAGTGAACGTACGTTGATCATGAAATCTACCTTTTCCTTTCCGATCCAACACTTGCGGTCGCGGTCCGCGCCGCCCCGCGTCAATTCAGTTTGTCGCTTCGTCGTCGAGCAAGGCACCGCCTTGCTCTTAATTTACCGTTCGTCATCTGACCGACCCGAGCAAGGCGAAGCCTTGCGCTACGGTCGGCGGTCAATGGGCCGTCGCGTGGCCGTGACCGTGATCGTGATCGTGCCCATGGTCGTGCTCGTGATCATCGTGATGAATGTTCACCGCCTGACCGAGAAACACAGCGGTCAGCGTGGTGAAGATGAACGCGTGCAGGAACGCGACGAGAATTTCCAAGAAGTTGAAGGCCACGCTGCCCAGCACGACGGGGATCGCCACGCCGAAGGCCGCCGCCGCCCCTTTTGCCGCATACGCCTGGCCGATGAACGAGAGCATCACCGCGAGGATGATGTGGCCGGCCAGCATGTTCGCAAAAAGACGGATGCACAGCGCCATGGCTTTGAAGCCGAGGCCGAGAATTTCGAGAATCGCGATGAACCAGGCCAGGTAAGGCGGGCCCATGAAAAAGTGCTTGATGTAGCCCGCGCCGCTGTACTTGAGGCCGTTGATGACGACCATCAGGAGCGTGATGAGGGCCAGCGTGCCGGTGGTCCAGATATTGCCCGTGCCCGTGCCGCCGACCCAGTGGCCCGGAACCCACGAGAACCAATCGGCCAGCGGAATCATGCCGAGGATGTTCACGGCCGCCAGGAAGAAGAACAGCGACCAAAGGAACGGCGTGAAGGTATCGGTGTGTTTGCCGAGGTTCGGCTCAAAGATCTGCGAGCGGAGGGTGATGCAGACCGTCTCGACGGCGTTTAGCCCGCGCGCCGGCACCAGCCTGCCGACTTCGTCCATCCCTCGGCGGCCCCGGACAGCCATCGGGAGCAGCCAGATCAGCAACAGGGCGGCGACCGCCTGCATGAAAACGTGGTTCGTCAGAATCGGGAATGTCCAGATTCCCTCACCCACCGTGAAGCCGTGCTGCACGACGTGATTCAAAGGATCGCCGGACATGAGAAAAAGCGAGTTCATCCGCGAGTCACCTCAACCCGCGCCGCCAGCATGCGCCGCGAAAATCGAATCAGGACGAAGGCCTCGACGGCCAGGAAAATCATTTGAGCGCCGCCCACGGCGAGCCACATCGTCCGCCGCGCGGGCTCGGCCAGGGCGTAGCCGACGACGATCGCAAGGCCCAGGCCGACCATGGGGCGAACCGCGAGCCAGCCGAGGATGCCGGCGGCCATGCGCTTCGGGTCGGGGCCGGCCAGGGCCGCGGGAGGCGCGATTGCGACCAACCCGCTGACCAGCGTGATCAGCAGAGCGATCGTGAGCGGTTCGACCAACGTGGGCAGGTTGTACAGCGCGCAGAACAGCAACACGCCGAGGCCCAGCGCCGCGGCGCAGGCCATGAGCGGGGCGACCAGCCCGAGATAGAGGCTGGTCCGCGAGGTCGAATGGTTCGGCCTATCGCTGTTCATCATCATCCGTACGGTGAGTCTCGTTTTTCTGAGGATGAGCATGCTCATCCCGCGGCCGCGCCGACCGCTGCGTTTCCTGCTGCATCTGCATCGCCCGGCGAATCAGATGGACCATGCCGCCGATGCAGCCCAGAATCGCCGCCGTTACGACTGCGATCGGGCTTGAACCGAGCTGCCGATCAATCGCCCAGCCGAGCAGAACGAAGCCGACGAGCCCGCCGGCCAGCTCTGTCCCAAGGGTGGCATAGCGCCAGACCGGAGGCCCGCTGGGGATTCTCCGCCGCTCGCGATCCTGTTCCATCGCGAGACCCTCGTCCACGCTCGACAACCAAACCGCCGGAGTTTCGGAAACGCCGCTCCCGCGCCGTGCCCATCGTCGTGGGTCGAGGAATCTAGCGGGGGTGGCGCGGGGCGGTCAAGCGCGGAGAAGAGAACTAAATTTTGCGAACAATGGGTGTCACTGGCGTATCGCCGCTATCTCCGCCGGAGGTCCGCTTTCCTATAGCTGACGCCTCGGTGGCACCGCCGTTGACCTCGACGCAGCCGCCCACAGCACCCGAGCCGGATCGCCGGCGCTAGATTTGAAAATGCGCAAGCGGTCCCGCGTGACCCGTTAGAATCCGAAAGATCGCACCGACTGACTCCCGTATTCACGCTCGTGCGTGAGAGCAGTCCGCTTCGCCGGTGCCGCAGCGCCAGCCCCGTCCGCCGCGCCGCGCCGCCCATGCGACGCCCGATTGCCGACCCCCTGGGTTTTTGGAACCGCACTGGATGGCCCCGCAAGCCGAAGATCGCTCGCACGAATCCGCGATGATCACGCGGCTGGCGCAGGCCGCCGGCGCGGGGGATGCGGCCGCCGCCAGCGAGCTTTTGCCGCTGGTTTATGACGAGTTGCGGCGGATGGCGGCGGCGAAGCTGGCCCGCACGCCGCCGGGGCAGACGTTGCAGGCCACGGCGCTGGTGCATGAGGCCTATCTGCGGCTCCTGGGCGAGGCACGCGAATCGTGGCAGAGCCGGGCGGAGTTCTTCTTCGCGGCGGCCCGGGCCGTACAGCACATTTTGGTCGAGGAGGCCCGCAAGAAGGCCTCGCTGAAGCGCGGCGGCGGGCGAAAGCGCGTAAATCTCGACGAGCTGCGCGTGGCCGAAGAGGCGCCGCCGGACGAGATGCTGGCCCTCGATGAGGCGTTGCGCGAGTTGGAACAGACCGACGCGACCTCGCACCGCATCGTGATGCTGCGGTTCTTCACCGGCCTGTCGGAGAAAGAATCGGCCGAGCTGACGGGGATGAGCGAGCGAACGCTGCGGCGGGAGTGGCAGTTTGCGCGGGCGAAGCTCCATCAGCGACTGAGCAAGGTGGCGGAGGGTTAGCCGCATGAGCCGCCTGCAGCCCAACCACGACACGGGCGAATCGTCGTTCGTCTCGATCGAGGCGCGGGCCAAGCAGCTCTTTTTCGACGCGGTCGATCTGCCCCAAGGCGAGCGGACGGCGTTCGTGGGTCGGGCCTGCGGCGAACACGTCGCCCTGCGCGACGCGGTGCTGGCGCTACTGAGCCATAGCGATCTGGCGGGCGAGAGCTTTCTGGCCGGGCCCACGACCGGCACCAGCAGCACGAGCCTGGCGAGCGCGATCGCGAGTGGCGCGCCGAGCAACGCCATCGGCCCGTTTCGCCCGCTACGGATCATCGGCGAAGGCGGCATGGGCACGGTCTACGAGGCCGAGCAGCATCACCCGCGCCGCCGCGTGGCGCTGAAGGTCATTCGCGGCGGACGGCTGAGCGAATCGCTGCGGCGGCGTTTTGAGCATGAAGCCGAAATCCTCGGCCGCCTGTCGCATCCGCATATCGCACAACTACACGAGTTCGGCGTCAGCGAGTCGGGCCAGCTTTTCTTTGCGATGGAGTTTGTGCCCGGCAAGCCGTTGCGGGCGTTTTGCGATGAAGAGAATCTGCCGACGCGCGCCCGCATCGAGCTGATGATCGCGATCTGCCAGGCGGTCGACTATGCCCATCGGCAGGGAGTGATTCATCGCGACCTGAAGCCCGGCAACATTCTCGTGGCGCGTCATGACGACAAGCCCTGGCCCAAAGTCATCGATTTCGGCATCGCCAAGGCGACTGACGCGGCGGGCTTCGATCAGACGGCGCTGACGATGTCGCAGCAGATCCTGGGCACGCCGGCCTATATGAGCCCCGAGCAGATCGCGGGAGACATGGAGCGCATCGACGCGCGGACGGACATCTACGCCCTGGGCGTCATTCTCTATGAGCTGGTGTCGGGCCGGCTGCCATTCGACCTGCGTCAGCGCCCGCTGGCGGAGGCGGCCCGCATCGTGCGCGAAGATGAGCCGTCGGCGCTGACGATCGTCGCCGGCGGCAGCCAGGGCGCTCGCAAGGCCGATCGCGACCTGTCGACCATCGTCGCCAAGACGCTGGAGAAAACCCCGGCGCGGCGCTACGCGTCGGCGGCCGAGCTGGCGAACGATCTGTTGCGCTATATCAACCATGAGCCGATCGTGGCCCGGCCGGCGAGCGCGGCGTACCAACTGCGCAAATTCGCCCAGAGGCACCGGGCGATCGTCGCCGGCACGGCGGCGGTCTTTGTCACCCTGATCGGCGGAATCATCGGCACATCGGTCGCGCTGCGCCAGGCGCTGGTCGCGCGCGACGCCGAGCAGGCCGCCAAGCAACTGGCTCAGAAAAACGCGGACGAGGCGCGACGATCGGCGCGGCGATCGGAGGCGGTCGTCACGCTCCTCACGCGCGATCTGGTCGGCATGGGCGACGACCCGCGCAACATGCGCGATATTCGCTTCAGCGAGGTGCTGGATCGCGCGGCGGCGCGGGCCGAAGAGACTTTGTCGGGCGAGCCGGACCTGCGGGCGGCGGTTTTCGCGGCCCTCTCCCGCTCCTACGGGACACTTGGGCTCTTTCAGCCTGCGACAGCGACGGCGGACGCCGCCCTTCGAGCGCAGTGTGAGATGCCGCCCGGTCAGGAGTCGGATCTGTACGACACCTATAAGCTGCGGGGCGCGGCCGCGTTGGAAATGGACCGCTTTGAAGCGGCCGAGGCGGACCTCGAAAAGGCTCGCGCCGGGCTCAGCGCGCTGCACGGCGAAGACGACGCGCGCACGCTGGACGTGGACTCGGACCTGGCCGCGTTGCATGAACGCAGGGGAGAATTTCCGAAAGCCATCGCGCTGCGCAAGCGCGTCTGCGACGGCCGCCGGCGCATCTTCGGGGAAAGGTCGACGGAGTATCTTCGCGCGGCGGTCGGCTTGGGGGCCTCGCTGATGCGAAGCGGCGACTCGAAGGCGGCGGAAGCGCAGTATCGAGCGCTGATCGCCGAGATGGAGTCTCACCCGGGCGAACACACGCTGGAGCTCAGCGCCGCGCTGCACGATTTGACGACGATCTACACCGAAATCGGAGAGCTCGACGCGGCCGAGGTGACCTGTCGGCGCGTGCTGGAGATCACCTCGAAAACGCGCGATCCCCAGCATCCCGATGTGCTGGCGGCCCGCTCCCAACTGGCCAACATCCTGTCCAAGCGCGGGAACAGATCCGAGGCGCTCCGGATTCGCCAGGAGGTTGTCGCCGATTATCGCGCACGGCTGGGCCCCGATCATCAGCACACACTGACGGCGGTCAACAATCTCGCCAATTCGCTGAGCATGACCGGGCGGCATGCCGAGGCCGAGCCGCTGCTGCGCGACAATCTTGCCCGGCGGATCGCGAAGTTTGGCCAGACACATCCCGATATCGCGGAGGCGCAGGAAGCCCTGGCCGGTTGCCTCGTTCGACAGAAGAAGTGGTCGGAAGCCATCGAGAACTACGAGGCGGCGCTCGAAGTGGCGCGGCGTGTCTTTCCGCCCGATTCGCCGTACGAGACGCAGATCCTCTCCAATTTGGCTACCGCCATGCGCGATGGGGGGGTTATCGAGTCGGCGGAGGTTGTGATGCGCATGCTGATCGAGCAGGAGGCTCGCTCGCTGGGCCCCGCGGCCAACTACACGCTCGACGATCAGCGCATGCTGGCTGAACTATTGCTCATGGACAATCGTCCCCTCGAGGCCGAGGCGTTGATTCGCGACGTGGTGAGCAAGCGCCCGACGGTCGATCCCAAAAGCACGCGACGATTTGTCCGCGACCGGCTGACCCTCGCCGAAGCTCTGCGCGACCTCGGCAGCTTTGCCGCGGCCGAGGCGGTCTTTGACCAGGTGGAAATGCATCTGGACGTCTCCGATCTTGGCGACGGGCTATTGCGGCGCCTGGCCGACGGACGCGCGTTGCTCTTCGAGCGCTGGATGGCCCGCAGCGACGACCCGGGACTGGCGGCGGAATTCGAAACGTGGCGGGCCTGCGCGGCGGCGACGCGCCATCCCTGAACCCGGTCCGTAGAATTGACTCTGGTGGTTGCCCGCGCGCGGCGCGGATTCTCGCGCTCGTGTTCCTCCCGGGCAAATCGCCTCGTTGCATCGGCGGAGCCAGCGGCATTGAGCCTTGTTAACGACGAAGCCGTCGTCCTCCGTCTGAGCGACTTCTCGGAAACTTCGCAGGTCGCGACGCTGCTCAGCCGTCGGCACGGCAAATTGCGGCTGCTGGCGAAGGGGGCCCGTCGCAGCACGAAGGAACGCTTCGTGCCCGGTCTCGATCTGCTGGAGTGGGGCGATGTGCTCTATCGCCCGGCCCGCGGCGACGGGCAGCTCGGCACCCTCGCGGAGTGGAAGCAGCGCGAGCTGTTCCTCGGCCTGCGCGACTCGCTCGCGGCCGCGCAGTTCGCCCAATACGCCGCCGAAATCACCACGATGTTGGTCGCCGAAGACGACCCGCACGCGACGCTGTTTGAGGCGCTGCTGACGCTGTTGGGCGGGCTGGCGGGCGAAGACGCGGCCGGTGGGCAACGCGACGGAGGATCGCTGGAGCGGCGTCAACGCCCTGCTTCATCGGCCGACACGCCCTCGACGTTGATGTTCGCCCGGCGCCTCGTCGGTTATCAGCAAACGCTGATCTCTGAAATCGGGCTCATGCCGCAGCTCGACGCGTGCGTCGCCTGCGGCCGCGAGCGGGCCGCGGGGCGGGCCGCGTACTTCAGCCCCAAGTCGGGCGGCGTCATCTGTCGCTCCTGTGCCGCCGAGCGGGGCGACCGCCTGCGGCTGATGAAGGCGCCCGCGCTCGATCTGCTGCTTCGAACGGCGGAATCCGATGGTTTGGTTGACAGCGCGGAGCTCGCGCCGGTTGATCTGGGCGACGCGGTCAAGCTTGCGCTTGTCTGCTTCGAGTTCCTGGATGAATGCATGCGCCGCGCCGCCGAGCGCGAGACGCAGCTATCGGCCGCATGCGCGCGTCTGATTCGTCGCGAGGCCCCCGGCTCCCCATAGCGGGAGGCGTCAGACGCCGTCCGGGGGTGGAATGAAACGCCCGAAAAGCATCGGAAAACAGCGACGGGAGCCAGCGATTGTTGTCGCCGCTCCCGTCGTCCTTCCTCTCCAAAATCGTGAAGCCGCGGGGCTACCGACGGCGCAGCCCGCCAAGGGCGAGCAACATGAGCGAGATCGTGGCGGGTTCGGGGATGGCCAGCACGCGCGCCGCCCCCAGCGCCCCGCCATCCAGCAGGGAGATGTCGCTCTGGGTCCAGCCGACGCCGTCGGTCGCGAACCAGACCAGCGCCGAGCGGTTGCCGGCGTCGAGTTCGGTGCCGTCGGTGCCGAGGCGCAGCGACCAGGCCGGCGCGCCGGTGAAGCCGTCGCGCTCGATGAAGAACGGATCGCCGTCGTCCCAGAAGACCGAGGTGCCGACGGGACTCGATATTCCGCTGCCGTCTGCGCCGGCGTCCCAGATATTGGCGGACTCCCAGAAGCTGGGACCGAGTGAGGCGCGATTCAGGTTGTTGGTGCTGTTGCTGTTCAGAATGATGCGATACGCGAAGCCGACGCCCCCGAATTTTCCGTCAAAGGGGATGTTGTAGACAAAGCTCTGAACCGTTCCGCGAAATTGCAGGAAACCGGAGATGCTTTGAATCGGCGATGTGAGCGACGCGAGCAGATTGCCGGGTGTCAGCCAGGAAGGCAGACCCTCGGTGTAGAACGGGCCGTTCGTTCCGGTGATGCCCTGGCCTTCGAGAAACGGATTGAATTCGACGCCGCCGATGGGCAGCGAGCCGGCCCGCACAAGGCCGCTCGAAGCGCCGATCAACAGGCCGATGCACATCATTCGCTTCATGAACTGGCTCCTCCTCAAGAGCACGATTCCATGGCATGGAGCACGAATCTGAGGCGCAGCTCTCTTCTCGGCGTGAACTAACGCCCTGAACGACTCCATTCGCGATACGTAATGCGCCCGCCCGGCAGCGACGACTTCGCAGCGTGTGGAGTTCGCACGCCCCAACCGGCGGCGACGAAGACTTACTCAGCTCCTCTCCACAACAAACGCGATATTAGGCAGTTCCGATTCAAAAATGCAAGAAAAATCGGATTTGATTGGGTGGAATTGATATAGCGAGAATTATCAGAACGACCGTTGCCGACAACCGCCGCGCGAGCCCGCACCGCCCGCAATCTCCAGTGTCGACGCCCCGGCTACCCGAGCAGTCGGCCAGCAAATGGCGGATTCTGAAAGCCGTAAGCTGCTCTCGCGGGCGGCTCATGCGGCGTCCGCTTCTGTTCTACAATCCGAGTTCCAATAAGTTTCCTCGTTGCCTCTTTGCGAAAGGCCGCCGTGCAAACCACCGTCGCCCCCCAACTCGCCGCGCGCGTCGCCGAGGCCCGCGCGCGGCTCGACGCGCATACGCGCGAGATCGTGCAGTGGCACTTCAGCCCCGAATCCGGCTGCCCCTTCTGGCTCGAATACGCCGCCAAATTGAAATGGGATCCGCGAAAAGAGATCCAGAGTTACGCCGACCTCGACAAGTTCGAGAACTTCGAAGACGAGTGGCTGCGCGGCGGACCGGTGCGGCGCTGGGTGCCGCGGGCCTACGCCAATCGGGCGATCACCACCTTCGAAACCGGCGGCAGCACGGGCGTGCCCAAGAGCCGCATCAACATCGAGGATTACCGGATCGATTATGAGATGTTCAGCGAGACGCTGGACGACGCGAATTTCCCGCGCGGATCTGACTGGCTGATGCTGGGCCCGAGCGGCCCGCGGCGGCTGCGGCTGGCGGTCGAGCACCTCGCCCAACATCGCGGCGGCATCTGCTTCTGCGTCGATCTCGATCCGCGCTGGGTGACGAGGCTGATCAAAGCCGGGCGCATGAGCGACATGCACGAGTACAAGGATCACGTCATCAATCAGGCGCTGACGATCCTCCGCGCACACCCCAACATCCGCTGCATGTTCGCCACCCCCAAGCTGCTCGAAGCGCTCTGCGAGCGCGTCTCGCTGGTCCAAGCGGGCATCAAGGGCATCTTCTGCGGCGGCACGAGCCTGAGCCGGCAGTTTCACAAGTTCGCCCGCGAGGAGCTGTGCGAGGGCAAAATCGCGTTTCACCCGACCTACGGCAACACGCTTATGGGCCTTGCCGTTCACAAGCCATTCGAGCCCGCCGACAACTACGCCGTCATCTATCACCCGCCGCTGCCGCGGGCGATGCTGGAGGTGGTCGACCCGAAAGACTCGCGGCGGCTGGTGAACTATGGCGAGGTCGGGCGCGTGCGGCTGACGACGCTGACGCGCGAGTTCTTCGTGCCGCGCTTCCTCGAGCGCGACGAGGCATTCCGCTCGCCGCCGTGCGAGAAGTATCCGTGGGACGGCGTGGGCGATGTGCGGCCGTTCAGCGGGTTTGCGACGCCGGTGGTGGAGGGGGTTTATTAGGCGTTCGGTGGGCAGGTTGATCAGGTTCGACTGATGCGAGCGAGGGTGCTTCTGGCAGTCGCTGCTGGCGAGCGCCCGCGTTGGCTTTGCATCCTCGCGGATCGAAATCCGTATCTACTCATGAATGCACACGCATCTCCCCGACGGCTGGGCGGATCGCTGCGCCGGCCTCGTCATCGGCGGGGCGGTGGGCGATGCACTGGGGTTGCCGCGCGAGGGGGTTTCTCCGAGGCGCGCGGCCGCGCTTTGGGGCACGGGGCCGTTGCAACACGCGCTCGTTTTCGGCCGCGGCATGTGCAGCGACGATACCGAGCTGACCTGCATCACCGGCCAGGCGTGGCTTGCGAGCGGCGGCAGTCCGGAGCGATTTGAGCGCGAACTCGCCCGGCGGCTCCGCTGGTGGTTCGCGCTGCTGCCCGCCGCTGTCGGTCGTGCAACCGCAATGGCCTGTATCCGGCTCTGGCTCGGATGGCGACCGGCCAACGCCGGGGCGCGCTCCGCCGGCAATGGCGCCGCGATGCGAGCGGCGATTTTGGCCGTGTGCATTCCGCATGACGAATTAAAGCTGATCGAGACCGTGCGCCGCGCGGCGGCGATCACCCATTGCGACGTCCGAGCGATCGATGGCGCAGTCGCGGTCGCTTTGGTCGCGCGGGCCGCTTTGCTCGCCGGCGAATCCGTTCAACCGCGACGAACATTGCAAGCCGTCGCGAGGCAAGTGGAGTCGATGGAAATCCGGGATGCGTTGCTTGCCGGCTCGCGTCAGCCGCCGGGCGGGCCCATCGCGCCGCACTTGGGCGAAGCGTGGTCACCGCGATCCGGCGTCAGCGGCTATGTCGTTCACACAGTCCGGGCGGCGCTGCATTGCTGGGCGGCGCATCCGCATGACTATCGCGCCGCAATCGAAGCGGCGGGGGGCTTGGGAGGCGACACCGACTCCGTTGCCGCGATCGTCGGGAATCTGTGCGGCGCGACGGTCGGCATGGCGCGTATTCCGCGCGATTGGCGGAACGGAGTGTTTGAATGGCCGCGCAGCATCGCGTGGATGGCGCGGCTCGCCGAAGCACTGTCGCAGTCGGCCCTACGAGGTTTTTACGACGAAACCCGCGCGATTCCGTTGCGGTGGCCCGGCTTGATCCCTCGCAATGCCGCGTTTCTGGCGATTGTGCTGGCCCACGTACTGCGACGCATGTTGCCGCCCTACCGCTCGTGAACGGGAGTTTGAGACCAGCGCGATTTCGCATCGATCCCACTGGCTTCGCGGATCGCTACCAACCGCCGGTCGGCTCCGGATTCAGCCGCGACAAGTAATCCGGCACGAGCTCTTCGATCGTGCCCGGCGGACGACCATGGTCCGCTTCGAACAACTGCGCGGCGATTTCGCGCGAGACGCGGCGGCGCAGGGCCAGGCGATCGTGATGACGCTCGATGGCGCTGTTGAAGTTTGGCAGGAGAACGGCGGAGTAGAAATGCGGCAGCGCCGACCACCCCCGAAAGGGATTGCGCGGTGCGAGTCGAGATGCCGCCTCGCGTGTTGGAGCCTCTAACGCGGCGGAACACTGCTCGAAGCACGCCATCGCCGACATCGCGTCGAACTTTCGCAGAGGACTCAGAAACGCCGATCCCCCAAGGAACGAGACCGGGCCGAGTTCCTGCCGCAATTGCGACGGGTCAGCGACCACTACATCGAAGACCAACGCCCGCTCGTAGTGCATCGCCGCGCGAGCGTGATGAAAAACGTCGGACTCGTCGGCAAGTCGTCGTGTGATCTCTCGCAATCGGCCGCGCGTGGGCGGATCCATGCGACCAACGTCCAGCGCCAGCCCGCGAAGCGTCTCGAGTGCTGCTTGTTCCACGGAAACTTCGAGCAGCATCATGAGCAGGCCCGGGTCACTTCCGATGAATGCGGAGTGGCGCAGCAACGCATCGATCAGCCCCACGGCTTCGGCAAACCGCCCACGACACGCTTTCTCGCGGGCCAGCGCGTTGAGCGCCAGCGCCAGCCGACGCTGGTCTCCCCCATACGGTCGCAACGTTTCGATCAGCGGCGATCGAAACTGTGTTCCCCAATCGCACTCCGGAAGGGCACAGGCCTGCTCAAACGCCGGAGCAATCTCGGCGATCCCGTCGATGGGGGCGAATCCGCCATCTTGCTGCCTCAGGAACAGCGAGCGATCGCGCAACCAGTCCGGCACGTCGTCCTTGGAGAAAGAGTGTTCCGCGAGCGACGTGGCGAGTAGATCGACCAGCGCGGGGGCAGCGTTCCGCTCCATCGGCGGGCGCTCACGCCGAAAGTCCGCCGGGCGAAGCGGCTCGCCGGCGGCTCGTATCGCAGCGATTTCTGCGCCGAGTTGGCGATCGGCCTCAGCGCACCAAATCACGTAGGACGATGAAGTGCAACAGAGGAGCACCCCCCAGATCCAACCGTTCCAGCCGAGCCCCGCGACCATCTCACTTCCCCAACCATCGCGCGGCAACGCCCGCCCGCTATGTGAAAACTCCCCCCACCGGACGGTCGATCGGCGAATCGCGCCTTAGCGCCGGCGGATGAGCAACATGGCCCCGCCCGCCAGCAGCAGCAAGCCGCTCGGCTCCGGCACGATCGTCGGGTTCGCCGCCAGATCGAGGCCGGCGACGACGCCGAGATCATCGAGACCGAGGTCACTGCTCGTGGCGGTCGCGAAGCCCTCGACGCGGCTCAGGCTCGTGGCGACGTCGTCCTTCAGCAACTGCTGCTCGATCGCGGCCGTGATCTGATCGATCGGCGAACGGGGGAAGAGGTCGGCCAGCCCGCTGGTGTCGACCCCGAGGCCGGCCAGCAGCGCGGCGAGTCCGTCGATGAAGATGTTGCCCTGAATGTTGATCGGGCCGATGGCGAAATCGCTGTCGCTGAAGCCTTCCTGAATCACGCCGTCGACCGTCACGGTGCTGCCGCTGTTGGTCGCGTTCACGTTCAGGTTGTAAAAGCCGAACTGGTTGATTTCGAGGTTGTTGGTGACGTCGAGCCGACCCGTGATGGTCGTGTTCTGAGCGCCGCTGCGAGCGCGGAAGTTGTAGTTCAACGCGTTAACGGCCAAATCGACGTTGCCGATCAGGAAGCCGCGGTCGGTGTAGCCGGCGGTGAGCTGCGTGTCGCCCGCCAGCGTGAGGTCGACCGGACCGAGATCGAAGGTCTCCGGACGGCCCTGGCTGTCCTGGCCGAAGGTGCGGTCGAATTCGAGGCTATAGCCGTTGCCCAACTCGTCCGGCAGAATGCGGACGCGACCCGCACGGGCGCCGTTCACGCGCGTGCCGTCGCCGGTGAGCAACACCGGGGCACCGCTGGGCGTCGAGAGCAGATCGATCGCGCGGAAAACATCCTGAAAAACGCCCGCGGACGCGGACGAGACCAAAAGACCGGAGGCGGCAACAGCGGCACTCGCGCTCAATTTGCGCATCGCTTCAACTCCTCAGGCAAACATCGCCGCGCGGAATTCGATCAGCGCGCGGCCACTCCGAAAATGTATCGGTCGCCCAACCGCGTGACAATGGCGAAAAAGCAGGCGTTCGCGGAAGCGGCGGCCCCGCCGATCGAGCCCGGCGACCGACTCGGATCGGAGATTTTTTTCGGGGGGGCGGCGTGGGGCCCGTGCGTGGCTCGCTAGACTGTCGGGAAATCGGTCGTCATTCGACGACCGGAGGGATGCCGCCAGGGTTGCGAACCGCAAGGAGGGCCGCGGATGCTCCGATCTCAAAAACGATGGCAGGCAGGGATTGCGTTGGCCGGTCTGGCGCTGCCGGGGGTCGTCTTGGGCCAGGACGAGCGCGAAACGCTGGTCTACTACGACTTTTTCGACGAAACGGCTGGCCGGCTGTCCGGGGGAATCACCTATCTCACGGCCCCCGCCCGCGACGCCGTTCGCGGCGGAATTCCCGCCAACTGGACCACCACCCTCGATAACGGCGACCCCGCCAACCGCATCGACTTGGTCACAGTCGGCGACGGCTACACGGCCGCCCAATTGAGCGCCTATGCGACCCACGCCGCCAACTGGGAAAACGCGTTTCTGACCACGCCGCCGTTCAGCCTGTATCAGAATTACTTTAAC
Source organism: Phycisphaerae bacterium (assembly GCA_022842805.1). Taxonomy (GTDB): domain Bacteria; phylum Planctomycetota; class Phycisphaerae; order UBA1845; family Fen-1342; genus JALHOX01. The sequence goes on from JALHOX010000022.1 coordinate 14,013, forward strand.
TTCCACCGCGTGGACGTGATCTCGGCCGAATCCGGCGTCGACCACGATCCGACCTTTCCGACCTTTCGCAATACGGCGCTGGGGATGGGCTTTTGGTGCAACAACATCGAGCGCCTGCTGTGCGTGAATGTGGGGCTCGCATACCAATACGCCAATAACGCGCCCGACGTTAATCAGGTGATCGCCATCGCAAACTCCACCAAGTATGGCGGCGCCGGCTATCCCTCCAACGACCTCGCGACCTTGGCGGGCGGTAACAATTCCTCACGCGAGATCGCGCTGCACGAGCTGGGCCACAGCCTCGGCAACCTCGCGGATGAGTATCACTACAGCGACGGCGCGACCTACACCGGCGGCGAGCCGAGCGCCGCGAATCTATCGCGGCTCACCGCGGCCCAGATGACGGCGGGGAACACGAAGTGGTTTCGCTGGCTGGATGAAAACAACCCCGCGTGGGACGGGTTGCATTCGACCTTCGTTGGCGGCGGGTATTACCAATTCGGGCTGAATCGTCCGACCGACAACTCGAAGATGCGGTCGCTCGGGCGGCCGTTCAACCACGTCTCGGCGGAAGCGCTGATCGCCGAGATCTACCGGGTCGTCGATCCCATCGATGAATCGACGCCGAATTCGGGGCCGCTGACCGACGATGTGACCATTTTCGTCGTCGTCTTGCAGCCGACGCAGCACAACCTCGACATCACATGGCTGCTGAATGGCACGCCGATCGCCAACGCGACGGGGCCGACGCTCGACCTGGCGGCGCTCGGGCTCGCGCCGGGGTCGCACACGGTGACGGTGCAAGTCGTGGACAACACGCCGCTGGTGCGCAATCCGGCGATTCGCAGCCAGTTCCTGACGCAGACGCGGACGTGGCAGATCGAAGCGTCGGCGTGTCTCAATCTGGGCGATCTCAATTGCGATGGGTTTGTGACGGTCGGCGATGTGGCGGGCTTTGTGCTGGCGCTGACGGACCCGGCGGGCTACGCGGCGACGTATCCGGATTGCGACATTCGAAATGCGGATATGAATTGCGATGGGTTTGTGACGGTGGGGGATATTGGGCTGTTTGTGAGTACGCTGGTGAATCGCTGAGCGAGGCGGCGGCCGCGACCGCGAGTGCCGCCACAGCTATTCGAACGAGTCGAAATAGGCCTTCGCGGCCTGCTTCACGAAGCGACGGAAGGCGGGCGTGTCGATTTCGGCTTTGTCGTGGACGTAGACCACGACCGCGTCCAGGCCGTCCTGTCGTTCGCGGACATCGACGCGCGGGAAGCTGCCGTAGGTCTGTAGATCGTCGCGCTGGTCCAGCGTTTTCAGGCCCAGTTCCGCATTGAGCCGGACCGCTTGAAACGTGCCCGGCGGAACGCGGAAATAACACTCGATCAGCCATTCGCCGCCGGTGAGGGCGTGGAGGAACCACTGCGGCGCGTCGGGGGCGGTGATCTCGACGCTGGCGCGGTTGTTCCAATCGGTCGGCGCGAAGGCGCCCGACTTCTGCACTGTTTCGAGGACGAACTCCAGCGCGGCCGCTTCCCAGCGGACGGGCTTATCGGTGCGGCTGCGACGGCCGTTCAGGTGCCATGCGCGGCCGTCGATCTGCCACGGGGCCTTCACCTCTTTGCCGACGCTGCCGAAGCCGGCTTTCTCGTCGGCGAGTTGCTGGGCGGCGAGTGCTTTGCGGTCGTGGGCTTTGCGCTCGACCTTCGGGCTTTCGGCGAGGACGGGTTGAAGCGCGCGGGCGGTGTGGGTCATTGGGTCGGCGATGTCTTTGGACGGCTTCGCGCTTGCTGACTTCCCAAGAGCACGGCTCACAGAGCCGTGGCACCGACGTGCGGCTTCGCCATCGATCAGCTCCTCCGGCGAGCCGAGCGCGATCAGGTATCCGCCGGCGGCGCCGGCTTCGGGGCCGAGTTCGATCAGCCAGTCGGCGCATTTGATGACGTCGAGGTTGTGTTCGACGACGACGACCGTGTTGCCGAGATCGACGAGCCGCTGCATGACGTCGAGCAGCTTGCGGATGTCGTCGAAGTGCAGGCCGGTGGTCGGCTCGTCGAGCAGGTAGAGCGTCTGGCCCGTATCGGGCTTGCCCAGTTCGGTGGCGAGCTTGACGCGCTGCGCCTCGCCGCCGGAGAGCGTCGCCGCGGATTGGCCGAGCGGCACATAGTCGAGGCCGACATCGACCAGCGTCTGCAACAAGCGGCGGACCTTGGGCACGCTGCTGAACAGCTCCAATGCCTCGCGCGCGGAGAGCTCCAGCACGTCGGCGATCGACTTGCCCTTGAATTTCACTTCGAGCGTTTCGAGCGTGTAACGCCGGCCGCGGCAGGTCTCGCACTCGACCCAGACGTCGGCCATGAAGTGCATTTCGATCTTTTTCTGCCCGTTGCCTTCGCAAGCTTCGCAGCGGCCGCCGGGGCGGTTGAAGCTGAACTTGTTGGCGGTGTAGCCGCGGACCTTGCTTTCGGGCAGGCGGGCGAAAAGTTCGCGGATGAGGTCGAAGGCGCCGGTGTAGGTGGCGGGGTTGCTGGCGGGCGTGAAGCCGATCGGGTCCTGATCGACGTTGATGACTTTGTCGATCCGCTTCAGACCGCTGATGGAGTGATGCGCGCCGGGCGTGAGCGAGGCGCGGTTGAGCTTGTTGGCCAGCGCGGGCCAGAGGATGTCGTTGATCAGCGAGCTTTTGCCGGAGCCCGAGACGCCCGTAACGCAGACAAACCGCGCCAACGGAAATGGCACGGTGAGTTCTTTGAGATTGTTGTGACGCGCGCCGTGGATCGTGAGCCATTCGGTCGTGGCGGCGCTGGCGGGCGGCTCGGCGCTCAGTGCCTTGCGGGAGCGGCGGTGGGAGGCGGTCGAGTCGCGCTCGGCTTCGATCGCCGGCCAATCGGGCCAGTGCGTCGGGCGGCGATTGCTGGGCACCGGAATCGCGAGCGCGCCGCTGAGGTAGCCGCGCGTCAGCGATTGCATCGCCTCTTCGCCGTCGACGGGCGCGGGTTGCTTTGCGCTCGGCGCGGCGACAGCGCGCAGCGCGGCGGGAGCATCGTTGGCGACGACATATCCGCCGCCGCGGCCGGCGAGCGGGCCGAAGTCGATCACGCGATCGGCGGATGCGATCACCTCGCGGTCGTGTTCGACCAGAAGCAGCGTATTGCCCAGGCCGCGGAGTTTTCGCAGGGCGGCGATGAGCCGGGCGTTGTCGCGCGGGTGAAGGCCGATGGTCGGCTCGTCGAGGACGTAGAGCACGCCGGTGAGGCCGCTGCCGATCTGCGAGGCGAGCCGGATGCGCTGCGCCTCGCCGCCGCTGAGCGTCGGTGCGGCGCGGTGCAGGTGCAGATATTCGAGGCCGACATCGAGCAGGAATTGCAGGCGGTGGCGAATTTCGAGCAGCAGCTCGCCCGCGATGCGCTTCTCGCGTGCGTCGAGTCGGAGCTTCGCGAAGAACTCCGCAACCTGCTCCAACGGCCAATCGCAGACGTCCACAATCGTGCGGCCGCTGAGTTTGGCGGCGGCCGCGTCGGGGCGCAGGCGACCGCCGCGACAGGTGGTGCAGGGAATCTCGGTCACGACCTGATGGAGCTTATGTCGCAGCTCCCAACTGTTGCGCGTGGCGGCGTCGATCGTCGGGAAAAAGCCGCGCCAGCCGAAGCGCACTCCCGGGAACGTCTTGCCGGAGCTGATCCATGTGCCGGGGGGCGTGCCGAACAGCAGCGTCTGCTGCGCTGCGGCGGGCCAATCGCGCAGCGGCGTGTCGACGTCGACGTCGAGATGCAGACAGAGCGCCGTGAGCATCTTCGCGAAGGTGCTGCCGCGATCGATGATGCCCCAACCGGCGATCGCGCCGCCGAGGATCGATTTGTCGGGCCGGGCGATCAGTTGCGACGCGGGCGCGCCGCGCTGCACGCCGAGCCCTTCGCACGTCTCGCACCAGCCGAGTTGCGAATTAAAGCTGAACTGGTGCGGGCCGAGCTCCTCATAGCTGATGCCGCATTTGGCACAGGCGCGGCGCTGCGAGAAGCGCATCTCACGCTGCGGGCGTCGGCGGATGTTGGGTTCTTCCGCCGTCGTCTCCTCGCTTCCGGATTGCGCCTTCGTCGCTTCGTCGCTCGTCGCCGCTTCGCGATTTGGCCGCGCTTCGGCCGGCGGCACTTCGGCGTGCTCGACCGTCTCAAACGCCTCGATCAGCAGCGTCATCACCCCGCCGCCCAGGGCCAGGGCGTGTTCGACGCTTTCGGTGATGCGCGGGCGAGCGGCCTGCTTGATCACGGTGCGATCGACCACGACCTCGACGCGATGCTTGCGGCGGGCGTCGAGCGCCGCGGCGCGGGCCACGTCGCTCAATTCGCCGTCGACGCGGACGCGCTGATAACCCGACGATTTGAGCCGGGCGATGACGCCGGCCCACGATTCACCGTCGCCGAGCTTGAGCGGGGCGAGCACGATCACCGGGCTGTTTTCCTCGAGCGCCATGATCTGCGCGAGGATCTCGTCGACCGTCTGCGCCCCGACCTCGCCGCCGCACTTCACGCAGTGCGCCTGTCCGAGCCTGGCCCAGAGGACGCGCATGTAGTCGTAGATCTCGGTGACGGTGCCGACCGTCGAACGCGGGCTGCGGCTGGTCGTTTTCTGCTCGATGCAGATCGCGGGCGAGAGGCCGCTGACCTGCTCGACGCGCGGCTTCTGCAATTGCCCGAGGAATTGGCGGGCATAGGCCGAGAGTGACTCGACGTAGCGGCGATAGCCCTCGGCGAAGACCGTGTCGATCGCGAAGCTGGTCTTGCCCGAGCCCGAGACGCCGGTGCAGACGGTCATCGCGTTGCGCGGGAATTCGACGGTGACGTCTTTGAGGTTGTGTTCGCGGGCGCCGCGGACGGAAATGGCCCGTTCGGCGCTGGCCCGGATGCGCTCGCGCTGCTCGTCGTCGCGCTTCGCAGTGAGCGCGGCGGCGCGGGCGATTTCGGCGCTGGTCGCAGCCCGTTCGCGCGGCGGCGTGAGCACTTCGCGCAGGGCTTTGCCCGTCTCGGAGATCGGATGAGCCGCCAGCTCTTCGGGCGTGCCCGCACAGACGACCGTTCCGCCGCCGGCGCCGCCCTCGGGGCCGAGGTCGATGACCCAGTCGGCGGTCTTGACCACATCGAGATTGTGCTCGATGACCACCACGCTGTTGCCAGCGTCGACGAAGCCGTGCAGAACGGTGAGCAAGCGGCGTACGTCTTCGAAGTGCAGGCCGGTGGTCGGCTCGTCGAGGACGTAGATCGTGCGGCCGGTGGGCTTTTTCACCAGTTCGCGGGCCAGCTTGATGCGCTGCGCCTCGCCGCCGGAAAGCGTCGGGCTGGCCTGGCCGAGCTTGATGTAATCGAGTCCGACATCGTGCAGCGTCTGCAGCATGGCGCGGATGCGCGGCACGTTCTCGAAGTGTTCGAGCGCCTGCTGCACATCCATCTCAAGCACATCCGCGATCGAGCGGCCCTTGTAGGCCACGCGCAAGGTCTCGCTGGTGAAGCGCCGCCCGGCGCAGACCGCACAGGTCACCCAGACGTCGGCCAGAAAGTCCATCTCGATCTTGTTGGCGCCGTTGCCCTCGCACGCCTCGCACCGCCCGCCGCCCTTGCTCATCGACACGTTGAAGCTGAAGCGGCCCGGCTTGTAGCCGCGCAGCTTTGAGTCGGGCAGCTTGGTGAAGAGCGTGCGGATTTCGTCGAAGAGCTTGATGTAGGTCGCCGGGTTGCTGCGGGGCGTGCGGCCGATGGGCGTCTGGTCGATGGCGATGATCTTGTCGAGATGCTCAAGCCCGTCGATGCCGGCGTGCTTGCCCGGCACTTCGGTGGTGGCGCCGTTCAGGTCGCGGGCGAGCGCGGAATAGAGAATCTCATTGACGAGCGTGCTCTTGCCCGAGCCGGAGACGCCCGTGACGCAGACAAAGCGAGCGAGGGGAAAGGGGACGTCGATGTTGCGAAGATTGTTCGCGGAGGCGCCGCGAATCGTCAGCCACGAGACGTCGCCGTTGCTGCGCGGGGCCGGCTTTTCGGCCGCGCTGCGCGAAACGTCGCCGGCGGACTTGTTGGCGGACTGCGCCGGCGCGCGATGCTTGCCCGTTTCGCGCGGGTTGCGACGTTGATCCGCGGCGGTGGGCATAGAGGGATGAGTGTAGTCGCGAAGCGGCCCGCGTGCGGTTGTCGCCCGCCCAACAACACAGCACGCCCCGGCGCTTGCGAGCCGGGGCGTGCCCAATCTGTCTCAGCGTCCGACGCAGCGCGGACGCGAATCAGCGAACGTCGAGCAACATCGCCCGTCGCAATGTGCGGCTGCGAAGGCTCATCATGCACAGCATGAGCCCCAGCGGAGCGAAGCCCGCCACGCCGCACGCGCCGACGCCGCATGGGCCCGGAGGCGGCGCGTCGTCGCCGTCGTCGGTGCCCGCGCCATCGACCGGCACGCCGCTGTTTGCGTTCGCGACCGGATCGACTCCCGTGTTGGCGTTTGCGTTGGTCGTGCCGCCCGATTCATTGGCGTTGGCGACTCCGCCGCCCGTGTTCGCGTTGCCGTTGCCGGCGGCGGCGTTGTCGTTGGCGTTAGCGGTGTTCGCATTGCCGTTGGTCGGGGCCGTCGGCGTGCGGCTGATCGATGCGCTGGTGCCGCCCACAGCCAACGCGTTGCCCGCCAGATCGGTCAGCACGCCGGCCGCGATCGTGATCGAAAAGCTGCCGCTGCCGCTCAGGCCCGTGACCTCCACCGAGTAGCTCTGCGTGGTCGGCGCGGTCAGGTTTACACCGGTCGACGCGGTCCCAGTGTGGTTGACGGTGATCTCGTTGCTCGCAAGGCCGGTGATCTCCTCGTTCGCGATGATCGTGAAAAACGCCGATGTCGCATCGCCGATGTCGCTGAAGATCGATGCAAACACGTTCGCCGCGGGCGGCGTGTTGTCGATCGTGATCGTGCTGCTCGGCCCGCCTGCGACGCTGGCGTTGCCAGAGGCGTCCGCCGCCGCCGCCGCATTCACCGACAGCGAAATCGTCCCGTCGCCGACAACGCTCGGCACCGTCACCGTATAGGTCGTGGCCGAAACCGCCGCGATCGTCGCAGCGCCGGCGTTCACCGTATTGGTGAAGTTGGCCGCGACATCGGCGGCGCTGTCGAAACCGCTTACCGCCTCGCTGAACTCGACCGTGAACGCCACGCTGTCCGCGTTGGTCGGCGTCGAAGTCACGGGCGTGATCGACGCGACGGTCGGCGCGGAGTTGTCGATCGTCGTGCTGAGAATCGTCGCGGCGGCATTCGCGTTGCCGACTGCATCGGTCACGGCCCCCGCTCCCAGTGAGACGCTCAGCGATCCGCTGCCGGAGACTCCGGTGAGCGTCGCGCGCAGGACGGTGGAGCTGACTGCGGTGACGGCGATGCCGCCGACCGTGGCGCTTCCGCCGGTGGTCGCGGTGACGTCGCCATCGGCGAAGCCGGTCACGTTCTCCGACATGGTGACATCGATCTGAATGGTCGCTGCGTTCGTGGCCGCGCCGATCGTGGGCGTGGTCGCAACGCTCGACACGGTCGGAGCGGTCTTGTCGACCGAATAAAGCTGCCCATTATCGAAGCTGCCATCCATGCTGCCGGGGCCGCCCAAGTCCATGCTGCCGCCGTCGGTGATCGAATCGTTGTCCACGAGATCGAGGCGGATGGTGCCGTTGCCCGTGCCTGTGTTGACGGTGACGGTGTAAGCCGAGCCGCTGCCGCTGACGCCGCTGATGCTCGCACCGGTGACGCCGCTGGTGGTCAGCGCGAAGTCGCTCGCATCGACGCCGACGACGGAGTCACTGAACACCACGGCATACTGCACCGAGCTTGCATTGGTGGGCGTCGAGTCGACGCGGTTGATGCTCGCCACGGCGATGAGGCCGCCAATCTCGTTGTAGAAGTTGTGATTGTCGAGAGCGATGCCGGCCTGATCCGAAGCGCTGTTGGCGACTCCGCCGGTGCCATAGATCGTGGCCGCTGCTCCGCCGCCCAGCGCGGCTTCGGAGTAGATCGCGCCGCCCTTGCCCTGTCCCGCGCT
>JALHOX010000023.1 GCA_022842805.1 Phycisphaerae bacterium
ACGCTGTATGTCGAGCAGTTCTGCGACAGGTATCAGCTAAATGCCGAGCAGCGTGCGAAGGCTTCGCAGTTCCTCGCGCGTGCTCAAGCCCAACGGGCGGATTGGATGGGCAAGAAAGGCGCGCTGATCGAGCGGCTCGAGCAGATGTTGAAATCGGCCAAGACCGAGGATGGCAAGAAGCAGGCGGAACAGCAGCTTTCGAAATTGAAGGAGCCGTTCTCGCGGCACTTCAACCAGTTGAAGGAAAAGCTCGACAAGCTGCCCACCGCCAAGCAGCGCAGCGAGGCCGCCCTCCGGGCCGAGCCGGCCGCCGCCGCCGCGCCGCAAACGCCGAAGACGCCGTAACCCAGAGTCTCTACGCCGGTCGATGATCCGTGCGATTGTCGGCCGGCGGCGATTGGGGGGGGCGGCCGGCCTGCGGACCGCGTTGGGTGGATTGCTTCTATTCGGATTGCAGCCCAGTAGATAAACTCCTGCGCGCATGCAACGCTCGACGAGTTTGTCCACACGTCCCGTCGCCGCACTCCGCGCGCTGATCGTTCTTCTTGTCGCGGTTTCGAGCAGTCGCGCGCAAGAGGGCGCGGCGTCGTTCCCGATCGCGGCGCGCGGCTCGGTCGCGCCGTTTCCCACCCCGCGCATGGTCGAGCTGCTCGCGGCCCGGCTGGCGGATGATTGCATCGACTCATTGCAGCCGAGCGAACCGCAGCGCGCCGCCGCGCGGGCGGCGCTGCAGTCGCGGGCGGCGCGCTGGTTTGAGGAGCGCCGCGAACCGGTGCTGCGGGCGGTGTCGCAATACATTGAAATGACGCTTGAAAGCGGACCGCCGGCGGCGAATCAGATCGGCGAATGGTCGCGCGAGGCGCTGCCGCTGCTGGACGAAGCGCAGGATTTGTTCGCCGATTTCGCGCGCGAGGTGCGACTCGGATTAAACGCCGATCAGGCCGCGCGCTGGGAGGCCGAGCAAGCCGCGGCGCGGGTCGCGTTCTCATTTGCCCGCAGCAAGCTCACGATCTGGCGCGATGGCGGCTTTGACCCGCAGCTCGACTGGCCCGGTGGCACGGGTTTCGCCGCGCTCGCGGATCAGGAGCGCTCGCTGCTCTTCGAAGCCCAGAAGCAGGCCCGCGCCGCGGCCCCGCCGATCGCGGCCGCTGCGCCCGTCGCAGATGCTTTGCCCGGACAGGGCGTCACCCCGACCGAGGCGGGCGAGATTCCGCTGGTGCAGGTCGCGCCGCCGCCGGAGTTGCTGCCGCTGCGGCCGAGCGACGCCGAGCCTGCCGAGCGTAGCGAGTCCGAGAGCAAGCCTTCCGAGGACCGGCCCGTGGCGATGTCCACGAGTCGTCCGACCGCGCCGGTCGCCTCTCAGCCGGCGGTCGATGAGTGGCACGACGAAGTTCGCGCCTTTTGCCGGCGATACGCGCTGAACGCCGATCAGGATCGTCGGGCGATGGTTTTTCTGCGCGAGGCGCAGCGGCGTCGCGATCGATATCAGGAGTCGCGTCTGGCCGAGTTTCGCCGCATTGAGGGTGAATTGCGTTCGCCGGGTGAGAAGAACTTCGCCCAGCTGCAAAGCGAGTATGAGCGGCTGCGAGCGCCGATCGACCATGCCAAGCGGCAACTTCTGGAACGGCTGAATATCATTCCGACGGTGGAACAGCGTCGGGCCGTCGGCGAACGGGCCGATGCGCCGACGTCGCGGCCGAGTATGCGCGAGCCGAAGGGATAGTCATGCGGCCCCTTGGAAGAAATCAGATCATCGCGCGGCGAATGGTGCGTCGCCCTTGAGCGTGAGTGAGATCGTCTGCGGGGTGGTTCTGCTGCTGCTGACGCTGGCGCCGGCGCTCTTTGCGTGGCAGACGTACCTGCTGTTGTGGGCTTCGCGGGGCGGATCGAAGCGTGGCGACGCTCTGCATCTCGAAGACACGGCTCGCAGGCCCCTGGGACATTTCGACAACGGCTCGGACCTGCCGCTGGTGACGACGCAAATCCCGCTCTTCAATGAGCCGATGGTGGCGCGGCGCGTGATCGAGGCGGTTGCGGCGATTGAGTATCCCGCCGATCGCCATCAGATTCAGATCCTGGACGACAGCAGCGACGCGACCCGCGTGATCGTCGACGAGACCTGCGCCCGACTGCGGGCGCGCGGGGTCGATGTTGCGGTTGTGCGGCGGGCGGATCGCGCCGGCTATAAGGCGGGTGCTTTGCAGCAGGGGTTGTTGAGCGTGCGCGGCGCGTTCGTCGCGGTCTTCGATGCTGACTTCGTTCCGCCGGTCGGCTTTTTCCGATCAATGCTGCCCTCGTTGCTGCGCGATGCGCGCGTGGCCTGCGTGCAGACCCGCTGGGATCATCTGAATCGCGAAGAAAACGCACTGACGCGGGCGGTAGCGCTTGGCATGGATGGCCACTTCGCCGCGGAGCAGCCCGGGCGCGCGGCGCTCGGCTGGGCGCTGAACTTCAACGGGACGGCCGGTATCTGGCGTCGCGCTGCGATCGACGACCCGCTGGTCGGGGGTTGGCATGGCGACACGTTGACCGAAGATCTGGACCTGTCGTATCGAGCGCAGCTTGCCGGGTGGCGAATCGCCTATCAGCCCGAGCCGGCCTGCCCGGCGGAGATTCCCGCCGACGTCGCATCGCTCAAAGCACAGCAGCGGCGCTGGGCGACCGGCTCGATCCAATGTGCGATGAAACTCGCGCCCGCCGTCTGGCGCAGCGACTGGTCTGTGGCCAAGAAGCTGGCGGCGACGGCGCATTTGTTCGGCTACAGCGTGTCGCTCTGGATGCTGCTGATGGCGCTCTTTGGCCGCGCCTGTTTGGCGGGCATCGACACGGAGCTGGCTCGGCGGCTGACGTTGCTCGCGACGGTGGTCATCCTGACCTCATCGATTGCGCCGACCATCGCGTACGCCATTTGTCAGCATCGGCTGCGCGGCCGCTGGCCACACCCGGGCGATCTGCTGGCGCTGCTGCTGCTGGGTTTGGGGTTGTCGGTCAACAACGCGTTCGCCGTGTTACGCGGCGTTTGGCTTCGGGGCGGCGAGTTCGTGCGCACACCCAAGACCGGCGGCGCGGCGGGGCACGCGCGCCTGCGGGGCGCTCCTGCGGGCGCAATGGGGTGGCTCTGGATCGCGGAGCTGGCATTGGCGGCCTGGTGCGTGTGGCAATGGTGGTGGTTTCTGCCGGTCGATGGCCCGATCGCGAATGCGTTTCTGTTGCTCTTTGCGGCGGGGCTGATCTGGGTGGGCGGCGCAGGCGCGACGGCGTGGGTTCGAGCGTTCCTCGGGGATTCGAATTCGCTGCGTGAGCAACGCTCGGAGGATCTGCCGGTCGGATCCGCGGCGACATAGCGCGGCGTGCAGAGCGCGGCTAGGTCGCGTGGGTGACTTCGAAGATACGCGCCTTCAACGGCGGCCCGTCGCCGACTGCCGGCCTTTCGATGGGGCGCTCAAGCACATGCAGCCCCATGCGTCGCGCCGTGTGGACAAAAGCATCCGCCGGGCGGCGATTGCGATCGACCAGCCAAGCGCGGCCGCCGGGCGCGAGTTGATCGCGCAGAAACGCCGACACTGGTTCGATACTGCGCTGCTCGTAGAGCACCTCGGCGGCGACGATGCGATCGGCGACCAGCGTCGGATAGCGCTCGCGCCAATCGACGAACGCGGTCGCCACCTCGGGCAGTCCGCTGCGGCGGGCGCTCTCACGGACAAAGGCCAGTGCGTCCTGGTCGTAGTCGCTGATGGTGACGCGATAGCCCAGGGCGTGGGCCACCAGCCCGACCAGCCCCAATCCACAACCGATCTCCAGGACGGTCGGGGCATTTCCCGGTGCGGGCGAGTCCCAACTCGCAACTTCCTCCGCCAGCAGCCGCGCTGCCGGCCAGAACTCAGCCCAGTAGGGCATGAATTCATCCTGCGCGAAGCGTTGCACGACGCGCGGATCGTCGATGAGTTGCTCGTAGTTGGCCGGACCGACCAGTCGATAGGTCCGGCCCGCCACCACGATCGGGCGCTCGATGACGGGATAGCCGTTGAAGTACTCGGTTGGCGAGGTGTTTGGCGACTGCGACATCGAGCGGAGAGATTACCGGGAGGGAGCCGGCGCAGGCAGAGAATGCCGAGAGGATCGGGGCGTGTGGCGAGAGGCGGCGGCCGGCGCGCCGTTGCTCGTCGTCGCGCTCAGGGCTTTTCGGTGCACTCCGCCAGCCAGCGCTCGACCTCGCGAATGCGGTCGTCGTCGGCGGGAAAATGTCCGCGGCGAATCTGCAGGGCTTCTTCGAAGAGTGGGATCGCGGCGGCGCAGTTGCCACGCCGGGATTGGATGGCGCCCAGCGTCAGCAGCGTGGTTGATAATTCGATGTGGGTCGGCGACTGCGTGCGGCGACGGTATTCGAGTGTGGCCGTCGCGAGTTGCTCGGCTTCGTCGAGTTGGCCGTTGAGCATCAGCAGCCAGCCCAGATTGCCCTCGATCGACGCGCGGAGCGCGGGGCGGCCATCGGGGTCGTCGGCGGCATCGAGGATGCGAATCGTCTCACGCATGGTGGCGATGGCCTCGGGCAGGCGATCCGTGACGCTGAGCGCTTCGGCTTTGTAGTTCATGAAGCTGATGCGCGACTTTTCGAAGCGCGGCTCGGCGGGGAGGTTGGCCAGCGCAGAATCCAGCAGCGGCAGCAGGGCGGTCCAATCTTCGGCGGCCCGCAATTGCGCGATGACGAGCATGACCGAATGAAAATCGTCGGCGTCGAAGTGTCGCGCCAGGATTTCGGCCGTCTGCCGAAAGTAGCCCAGTGATGCTTCACGATCGCCGAGCAGGTGGCAGAGTTGGCCGAGCTCGTGGCAGATCTGGCCGATGGTGGTTTCGTGTTCGAGACCGGAGCGCCGATAGATCGCGAGCGATTCTTCGAGGAGCGAGCGCGACTTGTCGAGAATCGACAGATGGTGGTGCGCTTCGCCAAGGGCGAAGAGCAATTCGGCGCGAGTCAGGTCGTCGTCGATGGCGCCTTGCAGCACTTTGTCGGTGCCGCGCTCGAGCACCTCGCGGGCGGTGGCGTTGGGGTCGCCGCCGCGGCGCGGGTCGGCGCTGGCGAAGATGCCGCGCAGCAGCGACGTGACTTTCGCGGCGCGGGCGGCGGCTTTCTGCGCGGCGTCGCCTTTCGATCGCGCGTCGGACTCGGCGGCGATAGCCCGCCGCATATTGCGATCGGAAGAGCGCAGCGCCTGCGTCACGCCGACCGCGTAGCCGATCGTGGAGAGCACCAGCAGCGCGACCAGGCCGCTGACGATCGGGTGGCGGCGGATGAGCGTGCGGAGTTGATAGGCGGCCGTGGCGGGACGAGCGGTGATCGGCTCGCGAGCCAGGACGCGCCGCAGATCATCCGCCATCGCCGCGACAGACCCGTAGCGCCGGCCCGGCTCCTTTTCGAGCGCCTTGAGCATCACCGTCGCGAGGTCGGGCGAAATCTCGCGATTGAGCGAGCGCGGCGGGCGCGGCGGCGTCTGGGCGATGGTGCGGGCGGCGGCGAGCAGATCGCGCGGGTCGGTCGTGTAAGGCAGCCCGCCGCACAGCCACTCATACAGCACGACGCCCAGGGAATAAACCTCGCTCTGCACGTCGACATCGACGCTGCCGCCGCGGACCTGTTCGGGGCTCATGTAGGGGATGGTGCCGTGGATGCGGCCGACGGCGGTCAGGGTGATGTCGCTGCGATCCTCGTCCGATTGCAGCAGCTTCGCGAGGCCGAAATCGAGCACGCGGGCCCGGCCGTCGCGCTCAACGAGGATGTTCGACGGTTTGATGTCGCGGTGAATGACGCCGCGGCCGTGGACATAAGCGATGGCGTCGCAGACGGGTAGAAAGATGCGCAGCCGCTCCTCGATCGAAAGCGGCCGGTCTTTGCCGAAATCGGTCAGCCGCACACCATCGATGCGTTCGATCGCGAACCAGGACTGACCGGCGACCGTGGTGCCGGCGGCATAAAGTGTGGCGATATTGGGGTGGGCGAGGCGTGCGAGGGCGGCGGTCTCGCGTTCGATCTGACGGCCGAAGCGGGCCGAGTCGCCGCCGTCGCGGGCGACCTTGAGCGCGACGATGCGGGCGGGCGCGAGCTGTCGGGCTTCGTAGACCACACCCATGCCGCCGCGGCCGATTTGTCGGATGACTTCGAAGCCGGGAATTTCGGGGATGCCGTCGAAGCGCTCGAGGCCGGCGGCCCTCTGGCCGCTGCCCGAGTCGGCGGATGGGCGCGAACCCAGCAAGCGCCGCAGCGAATCCTGCATCCGGATATTGGCCTGGAGTTCGAGCAGCTTTGCGCGACATGAAGCGCAGGAGTCGAGGTGTTCGCGCTGTGCGGCGCTCAGGGCTGCGGATGTGTGTGACGGCGGCCCGCCATTCACGCCCGCGGATGCGCCGCTTGCGCCATCGGCCGGCGTCTGAAACGCGGCGCTTTCGGCGGCGATCTCATCCAGTTGCTCGATGTCGAAGCACGCGAGACTCATGACTGCGCCCGTACGGAGACAGACGTTCCCGCCGCGCGCCGGCGGCGAGGGTGGAGTTGCTCACTTGGGTATTGCCCGACGTGCGGTGTTTTTCTCAGCGAAGTAATTCGAGTGGGCTAACTATCGTCATAGGCTGCACGTAACTCGCGCAGCCGCGAGAGGATGCGGTGCTTCGCGTTGTAGACCGTTTTTACCGGGACGCCGAGCGACTCGGCCGCGTCGGTGGCGGAAAGGCCCTCGCGCGCGACCAGCTCGAATGCCTGAAAGGTGGTCGGCTCGACCTCGCGCTGCACCTGCTCGAGACAGCGGGCCAGCAGGGCCGCCTCCCACTCCTCTTCCCAGATCTTCGATTGCGCGTTCTCGTCTTCGACCCGGGCGGCGGTCGAACTGCCCATTTCGACCTCGCGGGCCTGCTGAATTCCCACCCGGCGGCGGGCCTGCAACGCCTGGCGATAGGCGATTCCAAAGAGCCAGCGGCTGAGCCGACCCTGCGTGCGGTCATATTTGCCGTCGCGCAGGCCGTTGGCGAAGTGCGTCAGCGTCTCCTGGGCGACATCCTCTGCCTCGGCCCCGCCCAGCCCCATGCGACGGACGAACGAGATCACCGGCACCCGAAAGCGATTGGCGAAGCGCTCCCAGGCGGCGGCATTGCTGAAGTCCTGCAAGCCGTCGAGCAGGGTGGATGTGGTGAGCCAATCGGGCGACGTGGACATGATGATCGCATTGTAACCGTGCGGAATGAGGGCCGGGCTGCGAAGGACGTCGTGCGCTAGGGCGGACTCCGTCCGCTTTTCACGTTCGTGGGCGCGACGACGGTCATCGTCGTCGACCGGCCAAGAGGCGGGCGAAGCTCGACCTCCATCCTGCTCCGGTGTTCGAACGCATACGATGCCTGCCATGGACGGGACCATTGCGACTGCTGCGCCGACTGCCCCGCTGCTTCCGCCGCGCTATCGCGTGTTGCGGCGATGCGTGGTGATCGCGCTCGCGCTGGTCGCGTGGAACGTCGGGCTTTGGTTTCTCTGGAACTTCGAGGCCGATCGGCGATTGCGGGCGTTTGTCGCGGAGCGGCGAGCGCTGGGGGAGCCGGTGCTGGCGGAGGATTTCGCGGTGTCCGCAGTGCCGGCGGAAGAGAACGCGGGCACGGCGCTTGTGCGAATCGGGGCGGCGATTGGGGCCGACCCGTACCTTCATCAGTTTTCGGGGAGTGACTACGAGAGTGAGCCGTTTCAAGACTGCGACGATCGTGGTCGGCCCAATCTTGCTCCAGTCCTACCGGTGATCGCGGAGATTGAAGCGGCGCTGCGCCTGCCCGGGTTGGATTACGGCGCGCGGTTTGCGTCCGGGAACGGCGGCGAGGGAGGTCGAAAGACCTTTTCGGTGGTTCGAAACGTCGCACGCCTGATGCGGGCAGCTAGCGACGCT
Organism: Phycisphaerae bacterium; assembly: GCA_022842805.1. Classification (GTDB taxonomy): domain Bacteria; phylum Planctomycetota; class Phycisphaerae; order UBA1845; family Fen-1342; genus JALHOX01. The sequence continues at coordinate 7,914 of JALHOX010000023.1, forward strand.
TATGAGCTTTACGGCGATTATCTCGGCCGGTGGCGGGTGCTCGAGGCGATGGTGGGCGTCGCAGAGCGATCGACCTCTCTGCCGCATGGGATTATCGGTGTCCTGTCCCTGCACGGTTACTATCGCGAAGCCACGAGCCATATCAGATCGATTGTTGCGAAACGGCCGATCGCGAACAGTGCGGAGCGCGATGTCGTGGAGCGTGTGCTGCTCGTCCTTGTGCGCGAGGATGCGCGCGCGCCGCGGTTGCATCAGGCGGGCTGGTGGGGTTTGCGTTTTGAAGAACTCGACTCAGCCTTCAACGGCAAGCTCCCGGCGCAGCACGAGCGCGGCGGCAATCTGCTCAACTATTGGTGGGACCCACCAGAGCAGTGGTGGATTCTTCAGGCATCGCGCGTGGTCGGACCGCTGGTGAAGCTGGACGCTCTTCGCCATGCCGCTGAGCAATCGTGGTTCGCGGATGCCTGTCGACGCGGGGATTGGCGTGCTGGTCACTTGAGCGCGAAGCCGCCGGGGCAGTCAGGCCTGCCTGTGGAGTGGCAGCAACTGCTCGACATCATTGATGTGAGCTACCCGCACATGCAGAGTTGTCGCGCGATGGCGCACATTCGTGTGGCCGCCGTGCTTCTGGCGGCCCGACTATTTGAATACGACCATAGTGCGCTGCCGACTTGTCTCGACGATCTTGTGCCTGCCTATTTGGATCGCGTGCCGCTCGACCCGTTCGCGCCGGGCGATGTCCCGCTGCGCTACCTTTCCGATGCCGATCCGCCGCGCGTTTTCAGCGTCGGTCCCAGCGGCGAGTTCAATGGGCGCCCAACGCGCCGGCTGACGCAAGCGGAGGTGGAACGATCGTATTCTTTCTATCGGGAGCACATTGGCCTACTGCCGCGGGATGTGGCGGGGCCGTAGCCGACCGTCTTGGCGGGTTTCGGGGAGGGGCGGGTTTCATCTGCCTTTTGCGTTCGTTGACGTGTTAGCGATCGTTGGCCTCGACGACCCGAGAGGCGGGTGAAATCCGCCCGACCGAGGGCGACCGATCGAGTTACGACAACGTCGCCCACATCAACCAAGGCAGCGCGACCGTGACCGCAACCAGCAGCGCGACGAAGATCGCCGCGAGTGTGCTCATCAGCCATGCCATCACCGCCACCGGAATCGCCGGCCAACGGCCGCCGGCAGTTTGCTGCCGCAGGCGCGCCAGCCGCCACCATGGGCCGAAGAACAGCACAAAGGCCACGGGGATCGCGGGCAGATAGAGGTTTTCGGGGAACACGTCGAAGCGCGTCGCGATCGGATCGACGAGCAGCAGGATTGCGGCGGCCAGCAGCGGCGGGACGAGCATGTAGGTCGCGTGATACAGCCAGATCGCCACCGCTCGATCCTGAAGCTCGCGCGGGCCGCGCGAGGGCAGCAGGAAATAGGTCGGAAAGGTTGTATACGCCGCGAGGCCGGCGGTTGCGCCGAGCCAGAGCGTGAGCACGGACATCGTCTGGGTGATCCATGTGTCGTCCGGCATCGCCCAGCGAATCAGCGGCACGATCGCCGCCAGCAGGAGCACCATGCAAACCGCCATCGAGCCGAACCAGTAACGCCGCGCCGCCGCGAGGCCGACGGGGCGCATGAGCCATTGATTGCGCGAGCGGCGACCGGCGAGCCAGATCTGAAAGACGGTGCCCATCGTCGCACGCCAATACCCCAGCTCGGCGCGGCGCTCCCACGGCATGGCGGGGATCGATGCAACTGTCGGGTCAAACGCCTCGCCGCACTCGGGGCAGCGCGACTCGGTCAGCGCTTGCAGGCTGTAGCCGCAGCGCAGGCAATGAAAACCGACCAGCGCGGGGTTCGCCGGCGCAGCAGGCTGAGCGGGTGCGGATGACACCTGGGACCCTCCGATTCGATGCGACAACGTCGCACGATAACCGCACCGCGTGGGTTGGTGGGGCTCCGCTGGTCAGGCGTGATGGGGGCTGCGGCTATCGCACCGGCGGATCCGCGTCTGTGTTGGTTCCGCTCCACAGCCGATTGCTGGTCGCGTCGGGCAGCACTTCGGTATCCGCGATCGCGCCGCTGGGCAGCACGCGATAGCCGAGGTCGGTCAGCGACATCGCCGCGACGTGGCCGTCGCAAAACGCGGCGTTGGTGCGATTCGCATGGCGCGGATCGGCGGCCGTGCGGGGCGAATCGGCGTCGCCGCTGCCGCGGTCGCTGGTCGTGGTCAGACGCGGCGGATCCAGCGACCAACTGTGATTGCCCAATTCGGCGTAGGCCGTGCCCTGATTGGCGTAGGGGCGACGCTGATCGCGTGGCAGGCCGGCGGCGGTGCCCATCGAGTCGGTGGCCATCACCGTGTCGGCCAGCGTGCGGATGCGGCCGCGCGGCACGGGGAAGTTGCGCGCCTGACCATTGCTTCGCAGCCGCGAATTGCCGAGGAATTGGTGGTTGTAGCCCCAGCAGTGATTGCGTTCGTCGACGCGTTCGGCGGCCTCGGGGCAAACATAGACCTTGCCATCGAAGTCCTGACGATCGGTATCGGTGCGCGGCGTGTCGAAGGGGAAGAGACCGACATACGCACCCATGCGAGCGATCCAGGTCGGGCGAAACTTCAGCCCATTGCCGACCGGGTACCAGTTCGCCGGGTTGCTCGTGCCGCCGCTGGCGTTGGGTGGCTTGCCGGGGACGCAGACGTCGTTGTTGTCGTCGGCGTAGGCGTTCCAGCCGGCGGCGAGCTGACGCAGGTTGCTGGCACAGACGACGGTCCGCGCCGATCGCCGGGCGCCGGCGAGCGCCGGCAGCAGCACGGCGACGAGCAGCGAGATGATGCCGATGACGACGAGCAGCTCGATCAGCGTGAAGCCGCGCGCGGTCGCGCCGTGGGTCGAGCCGGCCGAATGTGACGAATGCACAACACGAATCACCCGCATGACACGCTCCACGTCGCCTTAATCCCAGGGCAAGGGGCCCGACCACGGCTCGAAACAATCATCGCAGCGCGGCACATAGTCCTTTAGCCCGCCCACCATGTCGCCGTTGACGATCGGCGTGACGCGTTGCGAATACCGGGCCGGCTTGCCGCATTTGGTGCATGGACTCGTGAGCGCGACGACCTCGGCGGCGCGAGCCTTCAGTTCGGGAAATGGCTTGAAGGGCTTGCCGCGGACGTTGAAGTCGATGCCGACGGCAATGACCTCGACTCCGCGATCGATCAGTTCGTCGACCACGGCGACGATCGGCGGGCCGAAAAACTGCGCTTCGTCGACGCCGACGACATCGGCATCGGCCGCGGCGCGGCGCAGCGCCTCCACATCGGGCACGGCGATGGCGGGAAAGGTGCGGCCGTCGTGCGTGGCGAGGTGGATCGCGTCATAGCGGGCGTCGAGCTGGTGCTTGCAGGCGACCACGCGCCGCCCCGCGCGGCGGGCGGCGTCGAGCCGCTCGATCAGCGCGCTGGTCTTCCCGGCGAACATGCAGCCGGCGATCACGACCAGCCGTCCAGCGGCAGATTGGGTGGCGAGGGGTGGCACGGCCATTCAGTTTGGCGCGGGGCGGCGGAAATGGGAAGAGAGAATTGTGGGGAAGCGTCGGAGCCCGCGCGGCCGGCCCTTTGACGCCTGTTGTCGCGCGGGTCATGCTGCGCAGCCGAATGGGTACCCCCGCGACCTATGTTTGGGAAGTCTCCCGCGCACATGCGGATGATGCCGCCGAGGGCTGGCCGCCCTTTGTGCTGGATCGCCATCGGATCGTGCATTCCAGTGCCTTTCGGCGGTTGCAGTACAAGACGCAGGTGTTCGTCTCGCTCGAGGGCGACCATTTTCGCACACGGCTTACGCACACGCTGGAGGTCGCGAACATCGCGCGGATTCTGGCGGTGGCGGTTGGAATGCGCGAGGAACTGGCCGAATGCGTGGCGCTGGCGCACGATCTGGGCCACACGCCCTACGGCCACGCCGGCGAGCGGGCGCTCGATGAGTGTTTGCGCGCGCACGGCGGCTTTGAGCACAACCGCCAGTCGCTCAGGGTGGTCGAATATCTGGAGCATCCCTATCCGGCGTACCGCGGGTTGAACCTGACCAATGCGGTGCGGGCCTGCCTCGCGAAGCACGAGACGCGCTATGACAAGCCCGCGAGCGGACACGAGCCGCAGGAGGTTCTGCACCTCACATCGCCGGAGGGCGCGGTGGCGGCCTGGGCCGATCAGCTGGCCTATACGCTGCATGACTTGCAGGACGGTCTGGCGGCGGACCTGATCCGCCCGGAGGAACTGGCCGATCAGCCGCTGTGGAGCGAGTTTTACGAGTGCGAGCCGGGGCTGGGGGAGCGCTGGCGCGGGCGCGTGCGCCCGGCGCTGGATCGCATGTTGCAGGATCTGATCACCGATCTGCGCGGGCAATACGCCAGCACGCACATCCTGGCGCTTTCGGGCGATCGTCAGCGTGAGCTCGATCGACTCTCCCATTTTCTGCGAGATCGCGTCTATCGCCATCCGCGGCTGGTGCGAAGCGACACCAAGGCGCGGCGGATCATCCGCGCGATTTTCGATGCCTATGTGGCGGAGCCGCGCTTGTTGCCGGAGCGCTTCGCGAAGCGCGTCGATGAGCAGGGCATTGCGCGCGTGGCGGCGGATTACATCGCGGGGATGACGGACCGGTTCTGCGCCGACGAGCACGCGCGGCTGTTCGACTCGCGCGCGGATTTTTAGTTATTCGGCACTGCCTCGCGCCGTCGAGAGCCGCGTGCCGCTCATCTGTTAGCTATACTAAATGTGGTATGAGTGAGGCGCGGCGAGGACGCAGTTTGCTGCGAAATCGCAATGGCGGCACCCATCGTTTCAATAAAGGATGGGCCTCCGAATGGACGGCGAGAACTACGAAGAACTGTTCGAACAAACGGCAAAATTGCTGGACGAAGGAAAATTCGAAGAGGCGCTTCAGGCCCTCGACCGCTTCCCGCAACCTCTGGAAGAAGCCGAAGATCGAATCGAATGGGTCGCGATGCGCGGCTGGGCGCTAGCCGAGTTGCATCGCGCCGAAGAGGCGCTCGAGATGATCGAGCCGCTGATGGAAGAATTCCCCGAAGCGCCGCGGCTGCTGGCGACGCTGGGCGTCGTCCTGATGAATTGCGACCGCGTCGACGAGGCGCTGGCGAAACTGGAACAGGCCTACGAGGTTGATCCCGACGACGAGCTGATCCTCGTCAACCTGGCGATGGCGTACGAACGCGTGCGCGAGTATCGCCGGGCGATCGCGCTCTATGACCAGGCGATCGACAAGGGCGTCAGCCTGGACTGGGCTTTGCAGCAAAAAGCCGCGGTCCTGGCGGATTCCGGCATGTTCGAAGAGGCGGTCGGCACTTGGCGGCGTTACCTGTCGCTCGTTCCCGACGACGCCTACGCATGGATGGAGTTGGCCAACGCCTACGCCGACATGCAGCAATACCCGTCGGCCTGCGGCGCCTTCGAGCAGGCCGCAAAGCTGAAGCCGGACGAACCCGAAATTCACATCAACTGGGGCTTTGCGCTAACCGAGTCGGGCGATGCGGCCGGGGCGCGGGCGCAGCTCGAAAAGGTGCGCGAGTTGGAAAAGCGCACGCCGCGCTTGCAACTGCTCGAGGCGTCGGTGCTGGAATGCGAGGGGCACGCCCGGCTGGCGGAGCAGACGTACGAGCGCGTGTTGGCGGAGGTGGAGCCCGAGGCCGAGGCCGATCACTCGGTGGCGCTCGAGCTGGCGATGGACTTTTATGCGCGGCACCGCAACCACAAGCGCTGCGACGAGTTGCTGCGGCGGGCCTATGTGGAAAACGCGTGTTCGGTGGGGCTGTGCGAGGCCTATCGCGAGATCGAGACGCGCTTCGCCAAGCGGGCCTATTGGGTCAGCATGATCATCGAAGCCGATTTTCGCACCGGGCTGCGGACGCCCTCGCGTCGCGCCGCGGCCGCGCCGCCGGCGCGGGTCATCGGCGCGGGTGGGGCCAAGGCGCGGCGGTATCGGCGGAATTTCAAAGTGGTGGCCCGCGATCGCGATGACGCGGTGGCGATGGTGCTCGATTTCGCCGCGAAGATGGGCGAAAAGCACGCCCGCGTGCGCGAGATCGTGCATGAGGAAACGCTCGACGACACCTACACCGGGCTGTATGAGATCGATCGCGACTGCGTCCTGCTGGATCCGCCGGCGGCCAGCGGACAATAGGGGGTAAGCCTCGGGGCGGGTTGGCAAGGCCCGCTTTCTGGCGGGAAATCTTTAAATTCCGGGCAGGGGGCGGACCCGCTCGGTTTTGGGCGGGGCTTCGGTATACTGTTTTTTCGCTATTTCGCCGCCCCCGCGCGCCCCTCGGCAACGATTGCCGGCGACGCGAGATGCGGCTGAAACCGCAGAAATTCTATTGCGCAAGGGATCGAAGCAATGATCGGAACTCTCCGCACGTTCGCCATGCTGACCGCCGTCGCGGCTGTCGGCCTCGCCTCGGCCAATCAGCCGATTCGCGTGGTCTCGTTCAACATCCTGGGCTACGGCAACTCGGGTAGCGCGGAATACAACGCGCTGGTGCGGATTGTTCAGGCGCTCGACGCCGACATCGTGATGCTGCAGGAAGCCTTCAACGACAACGGGCGAATCGCGTTTCAGACCGCGTTTCAGGCCGACTTCCCCTTCCGCGCGCTCTCCTCGCCCGACGGCGCCGGGCTGCGAATGCACACCTTCAGCCGTTGGCCGCTGCAAAACCCGGCGAATCTGTTCATTCCCGGTTTCACGCGCCCAACCCTGAGGACCGACGTCGACATCGACGCTGGCAACCCTGGTCCGGAGCTGCGGCTCTACAACCTGCATCTGAACGCCGGTTCGGCCGCCGATGATGAGCAGGACCGCTTCGACATGGCGATTCGCATTCGCGACGACATCAACACGCTGCGACTGACCAGCCCCGATTTTCGCGTCATCGTCGCCGGCGATTTCAACGAACAACCCAACGAACCGGGCATCCTGCAACTGATGCCGCCGGTTTACAACCTGCAGCTCAACGACGAGCGCGACCCGAACAACGGGAGCTTTGCGACACGCCCGGTCAGCGGCCGCAACATCGACCACTTCCTGGTGTCGAACACGGTCGACGCGGTCGTGACCAATACATTCGTGTTTAACACGTTTACGTTCGCCCCCAGCCTGCCGCCGCCGCCCGCGCTGGCGACCGACTCGTCTACCGCCAGCGACCACGTCGCGGTTGTGATGGACTTTGTGCTGGTCAGCTACATAAAGGGCGACCTGAATCTCGACGGCATCGTTTCGGTCGGCGACATCGGCCCCTTTGTCACGCTGCTGACGAACGAACTCGGCTACCGCGCGGCCTTCCCGGCGGCGGATGTGCTGGAGGTCGGCGATCTGAACAACGACGGCGTGATTTCGGTCGGCGACATCGGCCCGTTCGTCAATTTGCTGACCGGCCTCTAAGCCGCGGATCGGCGCCATTGCTGATGGCGTAGCGTTGCCGTTGCCGAATGACATAAAAAACGCGAGCCCGATTGGGAGACCAATCGGGCTCGCGTCATTTTTCTGGCGCGGGGACGCCGCTCCGCCAAGGCCGAGCGACGACGTCTTCGCCGGACGGCTGCTTAGTTGCCGCCGCCGCCAAAGAGCGTGGTCAGACCGGCCACGACGGCGCCGGCGCCGGCGAAGCGGAGCAGGAAATCGCCGCCGAAGCAGCCGGCGATCTGGAACATGCAGCCGGCGCTCGCGACGAGGGCGGCCATACGGACATAGGTGGTCTTCTTCACGAAACACTCCCGCGATATCACGCGTTGGGACAGCTGCGGCGAATCCCGCGTGGATTCCCACACCGCAAGCATGGCGGAGAGCGTAGTAATCGCTGCGCGCCGCTGCAATCTTTGAGTTCTTCAAACGATTTGAAAGGCGGCGGTCGCGGCGCTGCTGTTCGGCGGGTGGTCGCTATTGGCGCAGTGCGATCTTCAGATCGGCGGCGACATCGGCGTGCAGCGTGGCGTCGACGGGAACGCGCTCGGTGAAGAGCGCGCCGATGGGGTAGAAAAAGTCGCGGCCTGCGTCGGCGCCCTGCGTCGAGCGGATGACGATGCCGCGCGGGTGCACGAGCACCAGCACGCCGTCGTCGAGCGGAGCGTTGAGCGTGATCTCGGCCGCGGGCGACGTGGCGTCGGTTGTGCGATCGTCGCGAATCCAGGCCGCCGGCGAGCCGCGCAGCGAGCCGGTGCCGGTGAGGCGGAAATGGCTCGCGTCGGCCCGCGGGTCGACCACCGGCGGCGGGGGCTGCTCAATTGTCTCGCCGCCGGGCTGCGGATCGCTCGTCGAAGCGATCGGCGTTTCGGGCGTAATCGGCCGCTGCGTTATCGGCGGGGGCGGCACAAACTCGGCGAAGACGTTTTGCTTCGCGATGCGCGCGTACTCATCGAGCGGTCGCGGCAACTTGCCTTCTGTCGCCGCCCGAATCTCCGTGGCGGGCTCGTGCGCAATCTTCTGCAGCTCAGGAACGACGAGCGTGCTGCAATGGATGTTGATCGTCAGCTCGGGGCCTTTGGGATCGAGGGTCTTGCCGGCCTTTCCGCCGGCGGGGCGCTCGGAGTTGAGCGTGACCGTATCGAGCCGCAGCAGATAGTCGCGCTGCGCGAGGTCGAGCAGCAGATCGACGGTTTCTTTCAGCCTGCCCTTGGTGGTGATTTGCAGACCGGTTTCGACGATGCCGGTGCGCTTGCGGGGCAGGGCGTCGGACTTAACCGTGACCTGCTTCTGGTCGAAGCCGTGCTTGCTGAGCAGGCCGTTGATGTCTTCGCGGAAGCGATCCTGAGCGTCTTCGGGGGACTTGGCGAGCGTGCGGTTGGTGAGCAGGCGCCAGTCCCGACGAACGTTCACCAGTTCGACGTCGCGGCGTTTCTCGAGCTTATAGATGTCGGATTGCGCCGCGGCAATCGCCTTGCGCTGCGCGGCGAAGGGTGCGACGATGACGCGCTGCGCGACGAACCAGCCGCCGAAGAGGCCGACCGCCGACAGGGCCGCGATTCCCAGGATTTGCTCGCGCTTGTTCAACGTTGCTCCAAACACTCACACGCCAGGCGTAGGCGGAATGCCGCCTTGGACTCTATAGCTCGCGCTCTTTCTTCTTGCGATCCTTTTCGCGGGCGGCGCGGCTGTTCAAATGATCGACCAGCTCTTTCAGGTAAACCACCACATCCACCGATCCGGAAAATTTCTGATTGCCGCCCTGCTTCAGATTCCAGGTGCCGAGCTGCGCATCGTAGGTGAAGGGCTTCAGAGCGCCTCGGGCGACGGCCGTCGTCGGCGCGCTGCCGAGAGCGACGACCGGCGGCGGGTCGTTCAGGTTGTCCTGAAACTTCGCGGGCACTTCCGCCGCATCGGCCTGCACACCGCGGATGTCGATCCGACCCGTGCGGCCGTCGAGCCGGAGTTGCTGCACGAGCATTTGCTTGCCCGGCTCAACCGCGGCGTCGCTGATTCGAAGCAGCTCTTCGGGCCAGACCGGCGCCGTGGCCCAGTCCTGTACGGTCGCGAGCATGTTCTGCACTTCGACCAGCTTTCGGACTTCTTCGCGCGCATTGCTGAGTCGCTGTTTGAGGACCGCCAGCTCCCGCGCCCCGCGCTGGTACTGCACGACGTAGAAGGTCGTGACCGCCAGCACCACCGCCGCCGCCGCGAGGCCCAGCAGCCGCAGCCGCGCCAGGCGAATCGCCTGACGCGGGATCGGTCGCTTGGGGTTCAGAAAATCGATGGCGAGCTGCCCGGATCGGCCCAGCCCCCACGCCAGCCCCAGCGCCGCCGAGAAGCCGCGCAGCCGCTCCGATTCCTTCGCCCGCAGCGCCAGCGCCGCGCGCGGGTCGAAGAGCGTGCAGGGCAGGTTGAGCCGCTCCGCGACGGCGTCGCGAAGGGCCTGCTCGTGCGAGGTGCCGCCGGCGACCATGATCGAGTCGATGGTGGCCGATGGATCCGTGGCGCGATGGGCCTGAATGGAGCGTGTGATCTCGATCAGGATGTCGTTGACGAAGTGCGCCCGACGCTGCGCGGGCACATCGAGCTCCGAAGCCGTCAGAATGCGCGAATCTTCGGTGACGGGCGTCGGGTTGTTGGGGTCCGGCGATTCGATGTTGACGGCGCGGGAGAAGACCAGCCGGCCCTCGGCGACGATGTCGATTTCGGTCCAGTTGGCGCCGACGTCGACGAAGAGCGTCCGCGCGGCGCGCTCATCGGTCAGGTTGCGCAGACTGGTCAGATTGGCGTAGGGCCGCAGACCCACACGGGCGGGCTTCAGGCCGGCGCTGGTACAGACCTGTACCACGCGTGCCAGCGTCTTTTTGAGCACTCCCGCGAGTAACACGGCTACGGCCCGACCGGAGTCGTCGCGCTGCAAGACGGTGAAGTCGATCTCGGCCTCTTCGAGCGGGAAGGGCAGCTCTTTGGCCGCCTGCAGGCGGACGGCGTCGGCCAGCTCGCTGTCCGGCGTCGGGGCCAGCGACAGGCCCTTGATCACGGCGCGATCGCGCGGCACGTCGACCAGCACCTGTCGCGCGTGGCAATGGTGCTTCGTGAGGCACTCGGCGATGAACTTGCCGAAGGCCTCGGGCTCGTCGGTCGAGATCTCGGAGGGAATGCGGACGGAGTGGGCCTGCAACAGCCGAGCGCGGCCGCGCGAAAGCTGGGCCAGGACGATGCGCAGGGAGCGCCGGTCCCAGTCGAGGCAGAGCACCTTTTGCGAGAGTCTGATCATTCGGTGCCTTCAGGGTAGCCGCGGCAAGCGGCCGCTACGACCCGCGGGGTTTATTGTCGCGCAGCGCCCGGTGCATTTAGCACGATGCTATCTCGATCGAGCGGCCACGCAACGCCGACGCCGGTCAGTTCACGGAAGTACTGCACCTGGGCCAAAGGTCCGATCATCTCAAAGCGCCACTCGAATCGCCGGGCGATCTCGCTGTGGTCGGCGTAGCCCACGATGTCCACCTGAAACTGATACGCCTTGGTGGTGATGGCGGGTGCAATCTGGTGAAACGTGGCGGTGTCGCACAGGCCGTTCACCAGAATCCAGGCCGGCGTCCGCAATTGCTCCGGCGGCAGGGTCTGGCGGGTGGCGACGATGGCGTTGGCCAATTCGGCGGTCATGCCCGGAATGGCGCTCAGGACTTGCAGCGGCGCTACGTTGACGTTGATCAGGCCGGCGATGCCGTTGCGCGTCGCAGTTTGCGGACTGGCCACGCTGATGCCGTCCAGGATGAAGGGCAACTCCGCCAATGTGACCGGACTTTGCAGCAGTTCCTGTGGAAGAACGGGCGGCGCGAGCGGATTCTGCTGCGCGGGGTCGGTCGGTTGACTGCTCGGCTGGCTGCTCGGCCCGCTCGCGGGAGAGCCGTCTTCGCCCGGCGCGGCGCCGTCGCCCGATCCCGGTAACTCCGAAGAAGGTACCGTCGCCGGCGCGACATAGCCCTGCGTATAGAGCTGCGCCGACGAGACAAGCCGGCCGAAGTCGAAGCCGCTGCCCTGAAGCTGCGTCAGAAACGCAATCGTGGTCTGGCTCAGTTCACCGTTGGGAAAAAGCTTTTGAAGCTGAGCGGTCAGCGCCTGCGGCGGCCCGCGAAGATTCGCCCGCGGCTGGTTGGCGAGCGTCGCATCCGGCTCGCGCGTGGAAACGGTCAGAAATGGCGCCACGCCGAAGTTCAGGATGCCGTCGCCGTTGTCCCAGGCCGGCGGCGAGGCGTCGCCGTCGTCCTCGTTGGGGTCGAGGATGCCGTTGCGATTGGTGTCTTCGCCGTAAAGCGCGATCGCGTTCCAGCCTCGCACCAGCAGGAGTTCCTCCACCGTATCGAAGGGGCCGTTCTTGACGTTGTAGGCGGGCTTGAGCGTGTTGTACCACTCGTTCTCGGCTCCGCCCGGCGTGACGTTGCTGTCCGGGTCGCGCCAGTCGACCAGGCCGGCGATCAGCTCCTGCGCGTTTTCGATTTCCAGAGTCTGAAGCAGGGGCGTCATGAAGACCGAAAGCTGCTGCGGCGTGGCGCTGTTGAGGTTGATCTTGGCCGATTCGGGCGTGATGCCGTAGCGAAAGGACTGCGCGTTGCTGAGGTCGTAGCGCGGGGCGCAGGCGCTCCAGCGCCAGGCTTCGGCCGCCGCGTTGCGATCGGCCAGCACTTCGCGGCGGGAACCCAGTTCGCGCACCGGATCGGCGTCGCGCCGATATTGACGCGACCAGACCAGGCTGTGGCGCATTCGCTGCGGATTGTCGAACCACTGGGTCGAGTCGTGTTTCGCGACGCGCAGCAGCGCGACGATTTCTTCGAGCCCGCTTTCGGCGGCGAGGCGGGCCTGTTGCTGACCGGCGTGGGCGTTGAGCCCGGCCACCTCGGCCCGCACGAAGAACACGAAGCCCGCCATCGTCAGCGTGAGCAGCGCCAGCAGAACGAGGATGACGGGAAGCACGAAGGCGCGGCGATGACGACGCGGGTTCATTGCTTCACCCCTTCGACCCCAAGCTGCGACGAAAGCTGCTTGCCGACGCGCTGAAAGCGGCTGGAGAAAAAGCGATCCGCGGCCTGCACCCGCACGATCTGTGAATAGCGATCGGAGTGCGGCATGGGGTCGCCGAAGGGGAATTCGTCGACCGGAAAGGTCTCAAGGTCCGAGTCGTCGAGATCGGCTTGCGTCGCAGCTTTGAAGCCGACGGTGATCATCACCAGTTGGGGCAGCGAGTTGCCTTCGGTCACGTCCCAGACGGTCGACCACTGGGCCCCGTCGTAGTAGCGAAACTCCAGATAGCAGAGCTCGTGCGACCACAGATCCTGTCGAAGTTGTTCGGGCTCCTCTTCGTCGACGAGAAACTGATTGAGCGTTTGCTTTTCGGTGCGGATGATGCCGCCAATCACCGGATCGCCGGCTTCGGTGGTCTTCTCGCTGTCGACCCAGAGCTTGTATTCGATCTCGCGAATGTCGTGATGGCCGGGGGGCAGATCTTCGCTCTGGCGATAGATGCGATACTGCTCGGGGGTCGGCAGGGCGGTGGTGAGAAATTTGATCGTGCGCCGATCGCCGATGAGCCGGGCCTGCACCGGGAAGCCGATCTGTTCCATGCCGAGGGTGCCGCGCAGCTCCATCGAAAGGCGATCGAGCACTTGCCGCGCGATCTGCGTCTGCTCGGCGCGGGCGGCGGCCGCGTCGCGCGATTTCATCGCCTGCTCGGTGAAGGCGAAGTACATGGTGAAGAGCAGCGCCGCGAGGGTGACGCTGATCAGCACTTCCAGGAGGGAGATGGCCCGTCGTCGCGCGTTTCGTCTGCGCTTAGCCACCGCCGCCCTCCCCGCGCCGGATCAGCTCTTCGCGCAGCCGCAGCAGATCTTCGATGGTGTATTGCGGGTTGCCGTTTTCATCGACGCCGCTGGGCTGAATGATGGGTGGGTTGCCGCCCGCCGGCGGCGTCGGGTTGTTGCGCGGCGGCGTCGGGTTGTTCGCAGGCGGGACATTCGCCGGCGGCGTGTTGCGGGGCGGGGCAGGGGGTTGTGCTCCGCCGCGCGGCGGGGCGGGAGGCTGCGCGGCGCCACCGGCGCGGCCGGGGCCGCGTTCGCCG
>JALHOX010000024.1 GCA_022842805.1 Phycisphaerae bacterium
TGCCCTCATGCGCGCGGAGGTAGAGCGGCAACTGCACGATTTTGTCGAGATAGCGGGCGGCTTCGTTGCCGTAGCGGTCCTTGAGCCGCTCGCGCCACAGGCCTTCGACGTAGGCATCGACGATGCCCTTGTCGAGCGCCAGGACGAAGATGAAGCCGCGCTGACCGAGGACGAGCTTGATCGACTCGATCAGTTGAAAGGCCTTGTCGGCCTGACAGCGGTCGAGGTCGTCGATAAAGACGGCGATGCGCGGGATGCGTTTCTCCGGGCCTGGGCGGGCGGCATCAAGCTCTTGATACACGTCGCGCAAGCGATTGAAGATCGTCAGGTAGGTCGATTGATCGACCAACTCCTGCCATGGCGTTTTGGGCGTTTTCTGGGCCCGCTCCCACGCCTTTTCGACGCCTTCCACGAAGTTCTTTCCGTCGATGCCGATGTCCAGTTCACCGCCAAGATACTGCGGCACGCCCGCCTTGAGCTTGGCTTTGGCCGAGACGGCGCGGAGAAGACCAAGGCTGGCCAGACCGATGCTCTTCAGAATCTTGACCGTGGCATCGCCGTATCGCGCGAGGATTGATTTTTCGTCGACGAGCGCGCGGGTGACGGCGAGTTCGATTTCCGCGATAAGCGGAATAAGCGGATGCTCTTCCGACTCATATTGCCATGCGTTGAACCAGACCGGCACCACGAATGGGAATTCGGGTTCGCCGCCCGTCTTTGAAGGCGAATGGGTGGCCTCCTCGGCCGAAGCCCGCAAGCGCGATTCCGCGGCTCGAAGCAGCGAAGTCTTGCCCTCGCCCCATTTGCCATAGACGCCGATGGTGAAGGGCCCGACCGTGCCAAGCGCCGTGCCGACGATAACATCTCGAAAAGCCGTCATCTCGAGGTTGTCGCGCAGGTAGGAATCGATCGGCTCGTCGCTAAGCAGATAGAGCGGCTCGACTTTGGCGGTTCTGGGGTCCGGCGCTGCCATAACCGGCAGGTTAGTCAAAGCGCGTAATCTGTGCATCAGGGCGGAAGCGTGCGATATTTTCGCGATTAATCGTCACGCTCGCCAGCAACTGAATCCGCCAAAAGTCTCCAGTCAGTCCGCGCGCGGCACCGCCTTTGCGTCGCGCAACGCTGTTTCACGTGAAACAGCGTTGCGCGCGAATCGCGCGACCTACCTATCGCGCTATCAATCCCCAATCCGCTCCTTCAGCCATGCCTTCACCGACCCAATCGCCACCCGGTGCTGCTGCAGGCTGTCGCGCTCGCGGATCGTCACTGTGCCGGGGTTCGTCGCGCCCGCCGCGCCGATCGTTTCGCCGTCGATCGTGATGCAAAACGGCGTGCCGATTTCGTCCTGACGGCGATAGCGACGGCCGATCGCGCCGCCGTCGTCGTATTGCACGACCATCTCGCGCTTCAGCTCCTTATAGAGCTTGTCGGCGGTCTCGGGCATGCCCTCTTTGTTGACCAGTGGGAAGACCGCCGCCTTCACCGGGGCGAGCTTGGGGTGGAATCGCATCACGACGCGCGTCTGCGCGACGCCCTTTTCGTCGGGGGCGGTGTCCTCGTGATACGCCTCGCACAGAAACGCCAGCGTGCCGCGGTCGGCACCGGCCGAGGGCTCGATCACGGTCGGCAAAAAGCGATAGGGCGCCTTGCCGCCGATCTCGGCTTTCTGGTCCTTGGTCAGCTCGGGCTCGCCCTTCGCCTTGCGCTCGGCGAGGAATTTGGCCCAGCCCTCTTCGTCGAAATAGTTGAGGTCTTTGCCGCTGTGCTTGGCGTGCTGCGTGAGGTCGAAGCAGCCGCGATGGGCGACACCCTCCAACTCCTGAAAATCGTCGGCGAAGGGGAACAGATACTCGATATCGGCGCACGCCCGCGAGTAATGGGCCAGCTCGTCCTTGGTCTGATCGCGCAGTCGCAGCTTGCTGCCGGCCAGGCCGAGATCGGTGTACCACTTAAAGCGCGTGTTGCGCCAAAACTCGTACCACATCATCGAGTCTTCATCTCGACAGAAGAACTCGATCTCCATCTGCTCGAATTCGCGCGAGCGGAAGGTGTAGTTGCGCGGGTTGATCTCGTTTCTGAACGCCTTGCCAACTTGGCCGATGCCGAAGGGAATTTTCACGCGACTGGTGTCGAGAACGTTTTTATAGTTGCAAAAGATGCCTTGCGCAGTTTCGGGGCGGAGGTATACGCGACTCGATTCTGTTCGCACGGCCCCCGTATTTGATTCAAACATCAAATTGAACTGCCGCGGCGTTGCGAGTGACGCGAGCCCGCATCGTGGACAGCACACGGGGCCAAACGTATTCCGCATTTGATATGCCGCACTGAAGGGAAATGCTAGCGGGGATTTCGACGACTCTCCGACCAACTTACGTTCGAGTTTTGTCAGCGTGACGCTGGCAATCGCCTCGATTTCGCTACTCGCGATGACGCTCTTAACAAGCAATGGCGTCTGGAGTTTTGAGAACGCGCTGAACTCGGTGATCAGTTTTTCCAGTTCGCTTTCGCCATTTTCAACGCCAGCCGAGATTGCTTGCTTGAACTTTCGGATGAGTCCATCCAAGACGGTGCTGAGCTCGTCCAGCTCGGTGCCGGTCATCGGGACGGGGAAGTACGCGACGCAGAAAAACTGATCCGCTCTTATTAACGCGTTGCAGTTTTCAGTTTTGCACGCCACCATCGGGTCCGCAAACCCGCCCGCGTGCCCGCTCGCCACCCAGACCTGCGGGTTCATGATGATCGAGCAGTCGAGGCCGACCATCTCCAGCTCGCGGCCGTCGGGGCCGGCGGGCGGATTCACGATCATGTCCTGCCACCAGCGGTTCTTGATGTTGCGCTTCAGCTCGACGCCCAGCGGCCCATAGTCCCAGAAGCCGCCGATGCCGCCGTAGATCTCGGAGGATTGGAAGATGAACCCTCGGCGTTTGCAGAGGGCGACGAGCTTTTCCATGAAGGCGGTGTCAGCCATGATCGATCCGGGCCTTTCGTGGCGGGGCAAGGGGTTGCGCGATGCGGCGATCGGTCTTCGCCGCTGTGATGTTTCTATCGGAGAGGGGGGAGGAAGAAAAGCGACGGGGGCACGGGGCGGCGGCGCGAGCGAGGGGAAAACACCGAACGCACATGCAGAAGCGGGCGGTTCGGCGCTTCGGGGCTCTCGGTAGCTCGGGCGGGGCAAAGGGCGGCCCGGCGTGAACGTTGGACGCAGACGTCGCATTGATCGTATGGTGCCCGCGCCACGGGGTGGCGGCGCGGCATGGCCGCGGTCGACGAGGTCGGCCGGCGGATTCGATCAACCACGCGACAGGAGACCGTCAGATGCGTCAATATCGGGTTTGGTTCGTGGTCGGTGCGATGGCGGTGTCGGGCGCCGGCAGCCGGGTGCTGGCCGCGCCGGGCGACACGACCGCGGACGCGGTGCTGGGACAGGCGGATTTTGCGACCGGGGCCCCGAATCGTGGGGGCACTCCGACGGCGGCCACCCTCAGCGAGCCGCGCGGGCTCGCGGTCGACCCGGTGTCGGGCCGGCTGTTCGTGCCCGACAGCCTCAATCATCGCGTCCTGAGCTGGCCCAGTGCGTCGGCGTTCGCGAATGGCGACGCGGCCGACATCGTCATCGGCCAGCCCAACTTCACCAGCGTCGACGCGAACCAGGGCAGCTTCACGCCGGCAGCCAATACGCTGAACCAACCGAAAAGCGTCGCCGTGGACAGCGCGGGGCGGCTTTACGTCGCCGACTCGCTCAACGTCCGAATTTTGCGCTACGACCCGCCGATCGCGACGAACATGGCGGCGGCCGCGGTCTATGGGCAGGGCGGCAGCTTTACGACCGCGAGTCAGGCAGGACTGCTGACCGCCAACGCCGGCAACTTCGGAAACCCCGACGGCATCGCGATCGATGGGAACGATCGCCTCTATTGCGCCGATCGGTTCCTGTCGCGCGTCACGATATTCTCGACGCCGCTCACGAGCGCCACCGCCGACATCGTGATTGGTCAACCCAACCTGACGACGGCGGGGGCGAACCTGACGCAGAACGGGCTCGACCATTGCAGCGGCATCGCGCTCGATGAGCAGGGCAATCTCTACGTCGGCGACGAGTTCAACAATCGCGTCATGCTCTTCCTCGCGCCGCTCACGAACGGCAAGGATGCGGCCCGCGTCTTTGGCCAGCCCGATTTCGTCAGCAACACCGCGAACAATGGCGGCATCGGCGCAGGCACGATCAACTACTCCGGCGCAGCGGCCACAGTGGCGGTCGACCCGGCGTCGGGCAATCTCTACGTCTCCGATGCGCTCAACAACCGCGTCCTCGAATACACGGATCCGCAGAGCGATTCGGTCGCGGACCGCGTCTTCGGCCAGCCGAATTTCACGAGCAATACGGCCAACAACGGCGGGCGCAGCGCGACCACGCTCCAAGACCCCGGCGGCGTCGCGGTCGATGCAGCCGGCAATCTGTATGTCAGCGATCGACTGAGCCACCGCGTGTTGCGCTACAACGCGGCGCGGGCCGATCTGAGCGTGAGCGCGACGGCGGCCCCGAACCCGGCGACCGTCGGCAGCAGTCTCACCTTCACCATCACGGTCGCCAACCTTGGGCCAGATGCGGCGAGCGGCGTGACGCTCGCGGATACGCTGTCGGCGGGTTTGACCGTGGGGACCGTGACGCCGTCGCAGGGCAACTGCAGCGGCGGCGGGCCGGTGAACTGCGAACTGGGAACGATCGCCAGCGGCGCGAGCGCGACGGTGACGTTGGTCGTAACCGCCGGACAAGCGGGCACGGCGAGCCTGACGGCGACGGTCGCGGCGACAGAGCTAGACCCCAACACCGGCAATGACTCTGCGACCGCATCCGCGACGGTCAATCAAGCGACCGGCGGCGGCGGTGGTGGCGGCGGCGGCGGTGGTGGTGGAAATGCGAATGACAACAGCGGCGACGACGACGGTGATGATGGCGAAGCGCCGCCGATGCCCTGCGGCACGTGCGGCATGGGCGCCGGGCTCGCATTCGCGCCGCTCCTGCTGGTGGGTCGCCTTCGCCCGCGACGCCGGTAGTCGCGTCGGACCGGTGCGGTCGGGCTTGCCGGATGAGGATTCGTCAAAGGACGAACGCGGGCTGGAGCGACCTTCGAAGGCGGGCGAGGAGCGCTCCGGCGGCGAAGGCGACAAGCCCGCCGGAGATCATTCCCGTCATCGGCAGGATTCGGTGACTCCATTGCAACACGATCAAGGCCGCGGTTGCAATGAGCACCAGCGACATTGCGAATATCGCTAAAGTTGCCACGAATCTCCGCAGCGCCAGGCTGAGGGCGAGGCAAGCAGCGCCCAACAGGGATGCTGCCGCGAGCGACACGAGCATCTCCTCCCGCTCGATTTCAACGGTAGTGCGCCTCGAAAGAAGATCCCCGATCAGGCAGCCTTGAATGACGGCACCGCATTCGACGCGCTCACCTTCGACGCTGAGCATGCGATGGAGATCATTCGGATACGCTTCAGGGCGGCGATTCAATCCAATCACGACCACCCGGTCGCGAAACGCTTCAGCCAGCGCGGCGTCCTCCATCTCGAAGAGATTCTGGTATGCGATCGTGAATCTCTGGACGGTTTGTCGATCGGGCAAGGCCGTCGCAGCGTAGGCGAACCAGATAGGAATCGAGTCAAGGTCTTTGTTTCCCGTAAGCGCCTGGCGGAATCCAGTAGCTGGAATGTTCTCCACGCTGTCCGGTATTCCATCAACTGTCGCGTCGCGAATGACCACGGTTTCCGCGGAGTTCCAGCGAAATCGCTGGGTCTCCGGATTGGGCAGCGCCTGGCGATACGCGGCCAGCGGGAGGCCAAGATATTGCGGGGAATGCGGTCGATCGAAAATCAGCGAGACACACGCGTTTGGGCCGTTTTTTCGTAAGGGCGTCAGGTAGCTCCAGCCCCAGTCATCCGCATTCTTCAGAACATCGCGGTATAGAGTGGGTTTGTATTCCGACGTAATCGTTCGGGCCAGCAGCACAACACGCGTGCCGTCTCGGCGGAGTTTGCGGAGCCCGCTCAGGAACGCTTCGTCGTGGTTCAGTGAATCGTCTTCAAAGGCGATGCCCCAGACCACGACGCGGGGTCGCGCGACCGCGAGTCGCTGCATCGCCGCACCATGGACCGCGCGCCACGACAACACGTCGTCAGCACGAACGCCATCAATTCCCAAAGTTTCGGCGAGCACAGCCAACGAGTCGATTGTCGCGTCATTCATTTCAATGACCCGAACATCCGGGTTCCATTGCGCCCTGAAGATCGCGACTCTCTCCATGATCGCGGCCCGAATCGGGTGAGTCCAATCCGCGTTAATCATCATGTACGCAACAGCGAATCCCGCCACTGGCGCCAGGCAGACCGCCAACACTGTTCCATCCCGCCAGGCGCGCTTTAGTTGCAGGCGCCATCGATACCACCACCCGTCGCCGCGGGCACGAACCGGCGTGCATTCGGCAAACCGCTTCAAGTCGTCCGCCAGCGCCCCCGCGTTCGCGTAGCGCTCCGCGGGCCTTTTGCGGAGGCACTGTTGAACAATACTCTCCAGATCGCGCGGCACGTCGCGACACGTGTGACGCATCGGTTCCGGCGCGCTCTCGAGAATGTGGCGCGACAGCGCCGCGGAGCTTTCGTCGACCGGGTAGGGAAAGCCGCCGGTCAGGCCGCTGTAGAGCATGACGCCGAGGGCGTAGACGTCGGTCGCGGGTGAGATTTCGGCTGCGGCCCCGCGAATTTGTTCCGGCGCGGCCCAGCGCCGCGTGCCGTAGAAGCGGCCCTCTTCGGAGAGTTGGGTGTGGGCGCTGTCGGGCGTCTCCTGCTTCGCCAGCCCGAAATCGAGAATGCGAACCCGCCCGCTCGGCTCGATCATAATGTTCGAAGGCTTAAGGTCGCGGTGCACGATGCCCTTTTGGTGGGCGGCGTGAAGCGAAGTGGCGATGGCGTGCATGACGCGGAGCAACTCGCTTCGGTCGCCCCTCCGCGACGTAAGATGCGTAAAGAGGTCGACTCCTTCGACGAACTCCATCACGAAGTAGCGCTGCGTCAGGGTGGCGCCGCTGTCGTAGATCGTCACGATGCCGGGGTCGTTCAGCTCGGCCAGTGCCCGGATTTCGCGCTCAAAGCGAGCTTGGGCGCGTGCGTCGGCGTCGAGTTCGCCGCGCGGCGCGTTCATGGTCTTGATCGCGACGCGCCGTCCCGTGCTGATCTGCACGCCTTCGAAGACGATCCCCTGCACCCCCGGTCGTATTAGCCGCATGATGCGATAGCCGGGGATCTCGCCGACGAACTCCATGAGTCGGCGTGCGTTCTCAGCCTGAGCGGCGGCCCACCGCGGATGGCCGCTATGAACCGAAGTCGCGCCCGCGGCGTCTCGCGCCGCGGCGGCGACGAGTTCCGCCGGGGCTCGCGCGTCGCGGCGTCGTCCGAATCGCAACCAGCCGAACATCAATGACACCCCGATCGAACTGTCGCAGGGTTAACGAGTCGGCGTCACATGACCCATCAAGGCTGCCGTAAGCCGCTCGACCACCCGAGCTCGTAGCATGTGAAGCGCACCAGTCGTCCGCCGCATCTCCATCGCCTGTTCCGTGGCGTTCTTGCCCGTCATCATCCCGATCGCGACAGCGCGGTAAGTCTCAGGCAGCGCTCCCACGGCCGCCCGGAGCGCCTCCTGAGCCTCGTTCGCGACGGCAGTTCGGCTCGGCGTCGTTGTCGCCACCAGCAGTCGCTCGAGGAATCCCGCCTCCGACTCCGCGCCGCCGGCCGGATCGAGCCGCGCTAAACCGTCGACGCGGCGCTTTGCGGACAAAGCCCGGACGGCGTCACGCAGGTTGTTCTCAGCCCCGCTCCGTAGCCAGGCCAGCAGTTCGTCGTCGCCGCTGGCGCGGACACGGTCGAGCGAAAGAAACGCCTCCGTAAAAGTCACCTGCAACACGTCATCGACGTCCAGCAACCGCGCCCACTGCCGATGAATGCGAATCTGCCGTCGCAATCGCGGCGTCAGACGCTCCAGCGATTGGGCCAGTCGTTCCGCCGTCCATTCAGGAACTGGGGGCAAATGGTTCATACAGACGACGGCCCGGCTCTGAGGCGACGGCCCGAACGATCGGGCCGAAGAGTGGAAAGTATCGGGCACCGCGACCCCCACACAACGGGTGAGGGCCGCGGCGCCGCGAAACCCCGGGCCGCGGGGCGTCGGTGCCTAAGAAAGCGATCTCGGGCGAACGACTGCTCCAAACGGAAAGGCGCATTATTCTTGTGGGACTCACGCGCGTGGGACTTTTTTGCGACGGAGAGTAATAGGACCGGGTCGATTCCTACGGCGCCCGGCCTCGCTCGTAGTGTTCGCTGCCCCATTTCGCATCCCAATAGGCCCGACGTTCGACGCCGCGCAGCTCACCCGCCGTTCCGCCCAGCGAATAGCGAAGGACGCGATGTGGCGGCGCGACTTCGATTAGCGCGTCTCCCAGCGGACCGGCATCGTCGCCGGGTGTCAGTAGAATGCGCCGCGCCATGAATCGTCCGGCGGGCACAGTCACGTCCGCTGCCGGCTCGATGCGAATCTGGCAGCCCACCGGTGCCGGCGTGCGCGAGGCGGGGCCGCGGCGGGCCGTCGCGAGTTGCGTGAGGTAGGGGGCCGCAGCCTCGCGATTGTTCACGTCGCCGCTGGCGACGGCGTCACGCGCGATCAGCAGAAAGGCCTCCAGCGGACGAACGGCGACCGCCAGCTCAAGTCGCTGCTCGGCCTCGCCTTCGAAGTAAGAAAAGGTACGAGCGTCGAGCCGGTCGTCGCGCCAGCGGAAGATGTTAAAGATTGAGCCGCACCATTCCTGACTGCTGCCGACGAGCTTCAGCGGCGAGAGGTCGTCGCGCCGGGCGAATAGCGTCGTCAGCAAGCGATAGTTGTAATTCTCGGTGGGCACTTCCTCGGCGATGTTGAGCTTCAGAACGGCCACTGCTGTGGGGTCGTCGATGCGATCGGTCTTTACGCCCGCGGCCGGATCGAACCACTCGCGATTGACGATGTGAACGCTGGTGTAGCGGCGCTCGACGCCGTAAATCGGGCGGCGTGCGTCGTAGTAGCAGATTTCGGCCAGCCCGTCGTTCCAGGTCGGGAGCGCGCCAAGCGCGCATTGGGTTACGGGGCGCGACGCCGGCTGGGAAGGCGCCGAGGCGGCGGGGGCGGGTGGAGGGGCGACGGAGGAAATCTGTTTCACGTGAAACAGATTTGCCATCGCAACCGCGGCGAGAAGGATCAGGACGGCAGTGATGGCAGCTTTCATGCGGTGGATTTCGCGCGTTTTGCGAGTTCGTGTTGCAGACTGGCGGATCCTAGCGGGGCCGCCGGGGGTGGGGAGGAAATGAACGAGCCGCCGCGGCCGACATCGCGGCCCGCGGCGGCTCATCGCCCCCAAAAGCGAACAGACTTCAACAACGCTTTATCAAGGGCCCGTCAGCAGCGCAACGAAGGAGGCGATATCGCCGACGCTGATCGTGCTGTCCTGATTGGTATCCGCGGCGTTGATGTCGCACGTCGGATAGGTCGATGCGTAGCTCGCAGGATCGGTCAGAGCCAGAACAAATCCCGCAATATCGCCGACGCTCACCACGCCGTCGCAGTTCATGTCGCCCAGGAGCGTGGGCGTGCCGTTGATGGTGAAGCTGCCCGGGCTTTGGTCGAAGCCGGTGTTGCCCGAGGCGTCGCGGGCGACGACGCGGATGCGGGCGTTGTTGGAGAAGAGGTCGGGCACGGTCCAGAGGAAGCTGCCGTCGTCGGCGGTCGCCGCGGCGATGACTTCGTCATAGTTGGCGCCGCCGTCGAGGCTGAGCAGGATGTCGACGTTGCTGACGAGCACGTCATCATCGCTGATCCAGCGGATGTCGGCCTGCGCTCCGGGGGTGAGCACTTCGCCGCCGCGCAGCGTTCGCAGATACGCAGTCGGATTCACGCCGCCCAGGTGTTGCGGCACGTGCATGACGATGCAATGCATGACGCCGGCGGCGGTGACGATGGCCTGGCAGTCGATCTGCACGATCGTCTTGTCGGGCGCGGCGGTCTGCCACGCGGCCAGCGCCTGGGCGTTGTGTCCGGCGGAGACGATGGTGCTGTTGGTGTAGGTCGGCAGGAGGATCAGGTTGTTGCAGATGACGACGTTTGTGTAGGTGTAGTGCGTGCCGCCGATGGAGCGGGCCGGAATGCGCGTCACGGTGTAACCCATGCTTTGCAGACTGGCGGCGGCGTTGTCGCAGATCACATCCTGCGTCGAACCGACGTTGAAGGGCCAATCGCTGACCATCGCGGCGTTGTCGCCGAGAATCTGCACCCACATGTCGATGTGCTGCGTCGCGTCGACGGCGGTGGGGAAGGGCGTGTAGAACGTGGTGTCGACATTCTGATAGGAGTTCCACAGATCAAAAATCTGCTGCTCGGTCAGGCCGGGATTTTCATTGTTGATGAGGCGCGTCGCGTGGGAGCGGCCGAGCGAATCGAGGTGATAGTTGCCGCCGCCGTGGATCAGGGGCATTTCGTAAAACGCGTGTCGCTTGAACGTGGCGAAGAAAGACGAGAAGGCATCGTCGAAGGGGCGCGGACGGTTGTAGGTGTGGTCGACGATCGCGCGGCAGTTGCCCTGATAAATGTAGCGCGGGCCGTAGTCGCGAATCCAGATGGTGTCGGTCGTGCGGACGACGAACTGAACCCGGCTCATGTTGACGCTGTTCGAGTTGAGCAGCGTTGTGGCCGTGCTCTGTTCGGAGACGGTATCGACCGCCACGTAGACGTTGGCATTGCCGACGGTGGTGATGTGTCGAGCCATCTGCGCGAGGATGTTCAGCCACGCGGTGGTCCCCTCCCACGCGATCAATATGCCGTCCATCGGCGCATATTCGCCGGGGCAGACGATCGGCCCGTCGGGCGGGGGCGTGCTGCCGCGGAGGTCGTATGGGGGCAGGGCGGCCTGAAGCCGCTTCTCGAACTCGGTCGCGTAGCGCGGCACCGGGGCGCCTTCGGGATAGGTCAGCATGCCGCTTGCATCGACGATCGGGAGGATCGAACCGAGCGGCTCATCTGCGAAGGTTGCGATAGGAGCCCATGTGAGAATCGAGGCTGCCGCTACCCCTAGCTGCGTCGTGCGTCGCCTGGTCATGTCGTCCTCGAGGAGATTGTTCGGCCGACAGCAATGATTTTTCCGGTCGCATTCCGGCGAATCCGTCGGCGGAATCCACGACACTACCCGCGCGGCCCACCCGATTGCAACACGATTCGGCGCGGAGGGCGAAGGCGATCCGCCGCCTGTTCGTGCGGGTGCGACCGGTGGGGCGGCATCGGTGCGGATGGCGGGGGGGCTCGGTTGCGGACAGGTATCGTCCGGCGCGCTTGATGAAGTACATTTCCGGCGATGAGTCTGCTGCTGGCTTACTCCGATCCGGCCCTCGACGGCCCGACCAACATGGCTCGCGATGAGCACTTGCTGCATGCCGAGGCTGCGGCCGGCGTCGCCGCCACGCTGCGCTTCTACGGCTGGACGCCGCCGACGGTGAGCCTCGGCTATTTTCAGAAGTACGAATCGCTGGCGGCGCTTCCGCCCGATATTCGAGCGCTGGCCGTGGTGCGACGGACCACGGGTGGCGGGGCAATTCTGCACGATCGCGAACTGACTTACTGCCTGATCCTGCGCGAGCAGCACCCGTTCGCCGCTCGCGGACCGGTCGAGCTCTATCGGGCGATTCATGAGTGCTTTCGAGCGGCGCTCGCGGAGCGCGGCGTGGAGAGTGCGCTGGCCGCGGACGAACTCCCGTTGCCAACGCCGCGGACCGGCCCGTTTTTTTGCTTTGAGAAGCCCGGTCGGACCGATCTGCTGCTGGGCGGGGCGAAGGTGCTGGGCAGCGCTCAGCGGCGCATCGGCGGCGCGGTGATGCAGCATGGCTCGCTGCTCACGGGCGCGCGATTTGCCGCGCATCCCGGCCGGGCGGTGGAGGGAATCGATGATGCCGCGCTACGGATAGACCTGAGCGAGCGAATCGCGCTCGCGCTCGGATCAAATCCGGTGGCCGCAAATTGGAGTGCAGAGCAGTTGCGAGATGTGGAGGCGCGCCGCGCGAAGTATGCATCGGAAGAATGGACGCGTCGTTACTGAATGTCGGTTCGATCGCGCTGTTCTGCGATTTGGACCGAACGCTCGGTAGAGGGACCGCCGACTACTGGGTTGCGGCTCGCGCCATGTCGCGAGCCTGGGCCGCGAACTCTTCCGCCGCGAGTCGCACGGCGAGGATCGCGTCGTCGCCGCAGCGCTCTTTCCAGCGGGGTTGTTCGATGGCATAGATCACGGAGCGGGAGGCGTTGACGATCGCTCCGTCGCCTGCGCGGCGAAAGCAGGCGGAGACCGCAGCGGCGGCGGCGCCCTGCGCTCCGAACCCGGGCACCAGGAAGGGGGTGTGGGGCATGTTGTTGCGGATGGTGTGGGCCTCCGCCGCGTCGCGACCGGCGACGACCGCGCCGACGCACGAAAGTCCGCATTTTCCGATCAGGTCGGCGCCGGCGCCCCAGTGTTTCACCATCTCCGACATGTGCCAGTAGAGCGGACGTACGCCGCCGAACTCATGGATCTGATCGGAGTGGGGATCGCTCGGGCGGACCAACACATACATGCCGCGCCCGGTCTTTTTTGCCGCCTCGATAAACGGCGCCACGACGCTGAAGCCGAAATAGCCCGCCAGCGTGACGGCGTCGGGCAGGCGCTCGGCCGACACATCGGCAAAAGCGGGCGGGGCGAGGTGGCCGCGGGCATAGAACTCGGAGGTGGAGCCGATGTCCCCGCGCTTGATGTCGCCGATGACCAGCAGGCCGCGCTGGTGGGCGTGGGCGATGGTGCGAAAATAGGCCGCGACGCCGTGTTCGTAGAAAGCTTCGAAAAAGGCGGAATTGATCTTGATCGCCGGCACCAGATCGGCGACGGCCTCGATGATCGCGAACGAGAAGCGCTCGATCGCGGCGGCGGCCTCGACCGCGGTCGGAGCCGTCGGGCGGAACCGCGGCGGCAGCTTCTCCAACACCGGATCAATGCCGACGACGGCGGGCGTATTGCGAATGGAAATCGCCTCTGCCAGGCGATCGGCGTAGTGCATGCGTGACCCCGGTCGCTTTTCCTAGTCGGCCTGCTGGCGTTCGTGCCAATATCGCCGCGGATCGACGTCGTAGCCCGGCTTCACCCCGCCATCAAAATGGCCGCGATTTCCGCCGAGCGTGCGGGCGTCGCCGCGCCCGGTGGTGATGATTCGCGGATCGCCGTAGCCGATGAGCGGCGTGGGGGTCATGACCCCGGCAGCGGCGATTTTTCGTTCCCCACGGCCATACGAATCGGCGCCCGCCGTGTCGACGCGGCTGATGGCGATCGCGCCGCCGCCGAGATCGCGCGAGACGTTATTGCCCATCTTCCGACCTTTGTAGAAGGCCAGCGGGTCATAGCGTTTTTGCTTGTCGACGCCGAGCTTTTTCTTTTCCTCGGCGGTCAGCTCCGGGATTTCGAACTCGGGCACGAGCCGCTGATTGCCGGCACCGAGCCGCTGCCCTTCGACCGTCACCGAGGCGGGATAGGGACCACGGTGGACCCGCAGCTTGGGAAACTCGTCGGGCGACACCAGCGCAGCCCGCGCGGCCGGCGCCGATGAAGCGTCTTGCGGACCAACGCTCGCCGCCGACGCGTCGCTCGACGGGGCGACGGAGCGCGCATCGTCGGCGGACGGCGCGGCCTCGTTCGTCGTGACGGGAGTCATCGTCGCGATCGCCGGCTCGCGCTTCTCGGCAGCGCAACCCGAGGCAAGCGCGATCAGGGCGCCGGCAGCGAATGCCAGCACGACGGAGTGGCTGGGGAGCGATCTATCCGACATGCGCGGGAACATAATCGACCCCGACAAAGTTGGCGAGCAGGCGATGGCCCTCAAGCGTCAGGAAACTCTCCGGATGAAACTGCACCCCTTCGACCGCGAGCGTCTTGTGTCGAATGGCCATGATCTCGGTCGGATCGTCGTCGGCCGTGGCGCTGACTTCAAAATCGCTCGACAACGTGGGCGGGTCGATCACCAGCGAGTGATAGCGCGTAGCCTGAAAGGGGTTGCTCATACCGCGAAAGACGCCGCGCCCGTCGTGGCGGATCATGCTGGTCTTGCCATGCATCAGCCGCCGCGCTCGAACGATCGTCGCCCCGGTCGAATAGCCGATGCACTGATGCCCCAGACAAACGCCGAGGATCGGCACCTTTCCGAAGAATGCCTTGATCACGTCGTTGCTGATGCCGCCTTCTTTAGGCGTGCAGGGGCCGGGTGAGATCACCAGGTGCGTCGGCCGCAGCGCCGCGATGGCGTCGATGGTGATCTCGTCGTTGCGAAAAACGCGGATCGGCAGGCGCGGCGCAACCTCTCCGAAGCGCTGCACGAGGTTGTAGGTGAACGAGTCGTAGTTATCGATCAGCACCAGCATGCGTCGCACATCCGTCCCGACACGCCGCAATCGCCACGTTACGCTAGTGGCGATGATATCGCGAAGTCGTGCACTGCTGCGCGCTCCGTCGCCTCGCGGCCGGGTTGAAGCCGCGGGCCGCCGCCGGTCGGCGGGGAGCCGCTCATGATTTCCGTCACCGCGGCCGAGTTTGAAAAGGCGGTCGAAGCCGCGCTGCGCTCGATCCCCCCGGAATTCGAGCGGTTTCTCGACAACGTGATGATCGAAATCAAGGACCGCCCCGGTCGCGAGGCGGCCGAGATGGAGGAGCCCGACGACATCCTCGGTCTTTACGTCGGCACGCCGATCGAGGACCGCATGCTCGAGGGGCTGCCGCCCATGCCCGATTGCATTTACATCTATCGCCAAAACCTGTGCGACATGTGCGAGTCGAAAGAGGAACTAATCGATGAAATCCGCATCACCGTTTTGCACGAAATCGGCCATCACTTCGGCCTCGACGAAGACCGTCTCGATGAACTGGGATATGCGTAGCCGCGCGGCCGCTCTCACGGCTGTCCTGGCGTGGGCCGTGCCGTTGTCAATCGGCGCAGCGCCCGCCCGTGCCGCCGAACAACCCACGACCGCCTCCGCTCCGGCGCCACTCGCCCCCGACGAAGCCCGCGCGATATACGAAATTAAACGCCGTGGCATTAAGTATCTGATCTCCGCTCAGGAAGCCTCCGGCGCCTGGGCCGGCGAGACGGGCGTCGGCATCACCGCGCTGTGCGCCCGTGCGCTGGCGGAATCGCCCGACATCGGCCCCGACCACGCCGCCGTCAAGCGGGCCGTCGAGTTCGTCATCGCCGCTCAGCGTCCCGATGGCGGCATCTACTCCGCCGAGGGATTGCTCAAAAACTACGAGACCAGCGTCGCCGTCTCGATGCTCAGCCGACTGCCGGGCGACAAGCACCGCCCCGCGATCGACAAAGCCGTCGCGTTTCTCAAGGACGGCCAGTGGGACGAATCGGAGGACAAACGCCCCGACGACCCGTGGTACGGCGGCGCGGGTTACGGCCGCGGCCAGCGCCCCGACATGTCCAACGTGCAGATCATGCTCGACGCGCTGCGCGATAGCGGCCTGCCGCCGAGCGACCCGGCCTATCAGAAGGCGCTGGTCTTCATCCAGCGCTCGCAGATGCGCGGCGAATCCAACGATCAGCCCTTCGCCCGCGGCTCCGTCCAGGGCGGCTTCATCTACTCGCCCGCCAACGGCGGCGAGAGCAAGGCCGGCGAAGTCGAGATCGACGGCCGCCGCGAGCTTTGCTGCTACGGCTCGATGACCTATGCCGGCTTGAAGAGCATGATCTATGCCGGCTTAAACCGCGACGACTCGCGCGTGCAGGCGGCGGTCGGCTGGATTACGCGAAATTGGACGCTGGACCAGAACCCCAACTATCCGAACCGCTCGCAAGAGGGCCTCTATTACTTTTACATGACGCTTGCACGTGCCCTCGCGGCCTATGGCGACGACGAGCTGACGCTCGCCAAGGGTGACAAGATTCGCTGGCGCGACGAGCTGACCGTCGCTCTTCAAAAGCGCCAGGAACCGGACGGCCGGTGGGTCAATCGGGAAGACCGCTGGATGGAGGGACGCCCGGAGCTGACGACGGCGTATGCGCTGATCGCGCTGAACGCGGCGTATCCGAAGTAGGGGGGCTGTGGGCGGTAGGGGGGGGCAGCGAGGACATTGCCGCATCGTCATGGGGCCCGCCTCGCCTTCTTTGTTGATCTAAGCACCAGCGCCGCCAAACTCCCTTGACCGATCGGAATTGTTGCATCATCATGATGCAACATTACTGATCGGAGACGCAATGGTCCGCGCGCCGTGGGAAATCACGACCGACATGTTCCTCTCGCTCGAGGAAGCCGCCCGGCTTCTGGCCTATGTGCGCGCCGCCGCCGAACGCGAACCATCAGCGGCCACACTGATCGACCGCGTGGTGATCGAGGGCCTGCTCTTCAGCGGGCTGCGC
The DNA here is from genome assembly GCA_022842805.1 of Phycisphaerae bacterium. Taxonomy (GTDB): domain Bacteria; phylum Planctomycetota; class Phycisphaerae; order UBA1845; family Fen-1342; genus JALHOX01. The sequence continues at coordinate 16,489 of JALHOX010000024.1, forward strand.
TGCTCAGAATTCTGCGCCCTCACCGTCGCCGACGTGCGGCTCGATCCCGCCGCTCCGCGCTTCGTCGTTCGCGGCAAGCGCGACGCCCGTGAAGTCCACCTGCCGCGCCATGTCGCCGCGTTCCTGCGTGACTATCTGCGGCGGCTCCGGCCCGCGACGATCGCCGCCGACGCGCGGCGATCCGACGCGCAGCAGCCGTTTGTGCTGAGCGAGCGCGGCCAGCGAATGGACCGCACGACGCTCTATCGCCGCGTGGTGCGCGTGCTGAGCGAGTGTGGTTTTGCCGAACGGGCGAGCGTGCAACTGCTCCGACATACCTACGGTTATCTGGCTTATCGCCTGAGCGGCGGCAATCTTCTGTTTGTGCAACGGCAGCTCGGGCACGCTCACCCGATGGTGACCGCCATTTACGCCGCTCTGGTTGATGAAGACTACGCCGCCATCGCGGACGACCTGTCGTTGCAATCGCCGCCGCGCAAATCGCGCGGCGCCAAGAGTCCCCCCGCGCGGACGAAGCGCGGCCCCCGATCCACCTCAAAAAAAGGAGACGAGCATGCCCGTCGTTGACCGGGATCTGTTTGCGGATGTGCGCGAGATGCTGGTGCAGGTTCTGGCGGTCGATGAGTCCGAGGTCCGCCGCGAGTCGCGGTTCTTCGACGACCTTGCCGGCGAGTCGATCGACGTACTCGAATTGTCGTTTCTGGCCGAGAAGCGCTACGGCATCCCGATTCGGTTCGAGGCCATGTTCAAGCCGACCGCGGTCGCGGGCGCCTCGCCGGCCCTTGGCGAAGCGGCGCTGGCCGATTTGCGGACGCGCCTCGATTTCATCGATTGGTCGTCCCTGCCCGCGACGCCCTCGATCGACGATTTGAAGTCGATTTTCACGGTCGACACGATCGTTCGACTGTTGGAGCAGAAGCTCGCCGGGCGCGCCGATGCAACTTCGCCTTCTGTGGCCCAGCCACCACGCCTATAATGCCCTCGGAGTCAGAGGAAAGAAGCTCGCGCTGGAACGGATCATCGCAACGTTATGACTGGCACGCGCATCAAGCCGAAGCAGAGCCCGTTTGCGCGCCAGTATCGCGCGCTGGGGCTGTCGCCCGATGCGGATTTGGCACAGTTGCAGCAGGCGTTTCGCGAGCTTGTCCGTAAGCACCACCCCGACGTCAATCCTCACATCCGCGGCCACGACCGCTTCGTCGAAATCGTCGAGGCTTATCGCGTGTTGCGCGAGCGGATGGAGCACGCCCCCGACGACGAAAACTGGGGCCAGTGTCCGAAGTGTCGGCACTACCGCGACCTCTTCGATCCGCTCGGCAATGGGCGCTGCTGTGCCGCCTGCCTGCTCAGCGCTCCCTATCGCGGCCGCATGCTCCCCGGCCCCGTCCTCAAGCTCGCCCGCCATCTGGGCGTCATCGGCGCCTACAGCGCGGCGGTCCTCTTCACGACCCAATTCGTCGCCACGCAGACGCCGCTCGCGGCCTTCGCGGCGATCGGGCTAACGGTGTTCGGACTGGGGTTGCTGGCGTATGAAGTGATCACGGCCTGAGTGCGTGAGACGGGCGAACGTTTGATGTGCCACGGCTCTGCGAGCCGTGGCACCATCCACGAAAAGCTTGCCCCGCCACGCGCAACGCTTCAATCGCCGCGTTTCTTCCGCTTTGCCTTCTCCGGCTTCTCATCCGGCGCCGCCGCAGCAGGGACCGCCTCCGCGGCCGGCTTCTCCGCGCCGTTGGCCTGCGAATCGTGCGGTCCGATGTCGCGCAACACAACGTCGAGCCGCGGCGACTTGGGCCAGCCGGTGAAGTGCAGCTGGCAGCGGCCGCGCAGCAGGTCGAGCAGGCGCTCTCCGAGGAACTCGAGTCGCCAGCCGCGAAGCAGGGGGGGCACCGTGTCGACGCCACCCAGTTCATATTCGATCAGCTCGCGCAGTCGGCTCGCCCCGCCCAAGAGGTCGTGGCTCAGCTCCTGCTCAAAGCACACCGCCCGCGACACCGCCGAGAGCAGGTCGATCGTCGAGCGCATCATCGCCGTCTCTTCGCGCGTTTCAACCGGCTGCGGCCATTTCTCCTTCGGAGTCGCGCGACATTCCTCGATCACGTCGACGAGCGCCTGCGTCACTTTCGCGTTTCGCGCCTGTGGAAAGCCGCGCAGCACCGCCAGCTCGCGCGCGTGACGCGGGCGGCGACGGGCGAGTTCGACCAAAATGTCATCGCGGATCAGCGCTCGCACGGGCCGATTCTTTTCCTGCGCCCAGGCGTCGCGCCATTTGAGCAAGCGTTCGAGCGTCAACATCCCCAGTCCGTCGAGGCTCTTGCTGCCGCGAAGCTTCTGCACGCGATCCGCAACCGGCGGCACATAGTGCTCGCTCGATTCGAATCGCAGAAACTCCTCCATCGCCCACGCGGTGCGCTTGCGTCGCTCGAGCTCGCGCGAAAGTTTGCCGTACATCGACGGCAGATGCGCCACGTCGTCGATCGCGTAGCGGATTTGCTCGTCGGTCAGCGGGCGGATCGACCAGTCGGTCAGCGTCTGCCCCTTGCGCAGCCGCTTGCGCCGCAGCACCTCGACCAGCCGAGTCAGGCTCAGCGGATAGCCATAGCCCGCGAAGCCCGCGGCGATCTGCACGTCGAAGACGTTCCGCGGCGGCTTGCCGCTGGCCCGCAGGCAGACTTCGAAATCCTCTTTGCCGGCGTGAACGATGGTGACGATTTGCGGGTCGGTCACCAGATCCCAAAAGGGCTTGAGATCGATGGTCGGCGCCATCGGGTCGATCAGCACCGGCTTCTCGCCCGCGCCGCCGCCGACCGCCTGCACCAGGCAGAGGCGGGCTTCGTAGGTGTCGTCGCGGATAAATTCGGTGTCGAACGCGAAGGAGCCCGCCGCGCGCCAGCGGGCGCAAAGGCGTTCCAGTTCGGCCTGATCGCAGAGCAACTCTTGCGCCGGTTCGGCTGATTCGGGGGAGTGGTCGAGTGTGTCGCGGTCGGGCTGAGGCATGGGCGGCCGGCACCAACTGCTTTCGAGGCTGGGGGCTGCCGACACGCGGGGCGCGTCGGGCCGCAAGCGGGAGAAACAATTACCTGGCGGCGACGGGCACGGTGGATTCGCCCAGGCGGCATCCTTGCCGCGAGCGATCAACCGGGTCGGAAATTCCGAGCCTCGCCGCGTCGCGCATCCAGTCTGACCAGGCTTCCTTGCCGATCAGCCGTCTTTCGCTATCGACGAAGCGTGCGCGTCAGCCGCGAAATCCGCCGCGCAGGACGCACGACCTGCGCAGCGCAAATTCTGAAAATTACACGCCGATCTTGAAGCGCAGATAACGGTTGATCGTC
>JALHOX010000025.1 GCA_022842805.1 Phycisphaerae bacterium
TGGGGTGAGCATTGCGCTGCTTGGACCACGTCGCCGCGGGCGGCTGCAGAGCCTCACGCTTGGTTCGCCGCCGCGCGTGAGGCGCGGAATCGCGGCGGCTAGCCATTGCCTGCGCCGCCTTGCGGCGACGGAAGCAATTCAGAAAAGAATACAGGTCGTCGCATTCTGGCGAATGCAATGGCCTGGTTCCGCTGAGCGCGAGCTGCTCGGTCACGTGCTTACGCGGAGGACCGCGGAAGCATGTGACCCGATCGGAGGGCATGCCGACGCAAAAGCCGTCGGCATGGCACCCGAATTTCCGCACTTCCTTCCCGATTGCTTGCGCGGCAAACGCTTGCGCGCGGGTTGGTGGTGCGGGGCGATCTCGCGCTCGTGCAGGCGGTGCGACGGGCTTTTTGTCCTTGGGCGGTCACCGATGGAACATCGATGTTGCCGTTGGATTTCGAGCTTTTCGCATCGCTTGCGCGGGACTCACAGAGTTTTTTTGCCGGACCCCTCCGTTTCGCGTGAGACGTTGCGGTTTGTGCGTTTCAGAGGCTGGGCGCGGCGTACCGCGGCTTGCCCTACCTATTGCAATCCGCGTCCGTGATATCGACGAGCGCGGGGATCTTGTGGGAATTGTTTGCGTGGGTGGAAGGGAAGGCGAGGGGAGGGGGGATGGGTGTGGGGGATTGGTGGGTTTTGGCGGGGAATGGGCGGGATTGCGGGGGTAAGAGCGAATGGCGAATCGCGAATAGCGAATTGAAGGCGGAGAGGACGCGGGCGGCGCTGGCGAATGGATGTCGGAGAAGGTGGCATGGCGCAACCCATTCGCTGCCTCGGTCACGCCGTTCGGAGCGCTGAATCACGAGGCCGCGGCTGGAACGGGGATGGGCGGCGGCTTTGGGGGCGGCACTGCTCACAGAGCAGTGGCACACCGGCGGGGCTACCCGCCCATCCGGACGAAGATGTGGCTCGCAGAGGAGTGGCACGATCGGCGACTGCGCGAAAACTGTGGCGGCGGCGGCCAAGGTGGGAGAGAACCTGCGGGACGCGGCCGGGAGGGAAAACAAAGAAGGCCGACCCGAGGGTCGACCTTCTCTGCGTGCTTGTGCAAGCTGCGGTCTTTAGGGCCGTGCCTTAGCGGCGACGGATGCCCAGAGCAGCGAGGGCCAGCATGGCCAGGCTCGCGGGCTCAGGGGTGATCGTCGCTTCCGGCGAGCCGTTGGTGTAGCTGATCGGCTGACCAGCGATTTCGGCCGGGCCGCCGACGGCGTCGTCGTTGCCCAGGAAGATGCGGTTCGCAGCGCCGGTGCCCTGCAGGAAGCCGCTGGCGTCGTTGTTGATCTGGATGTCGCCGCCAGTGGTGGCCGACACTTCGATGTAGCCGAACAGCCACAGACCACCCGGGCGGTCCTGGTTGTCGAGGCTGGTCGTGGCGGTGCGGGTGGTCAGACCCGGCTCGAGGACGGCAACCGCGGGGGCGAGGTTGACGCTCTGCGAGGCCCAGTTCTGGAGGCCCGGAGCCGACGCCCAACGGTTCAGGTCGTCGCTCGGATCTTCCGGCGTGCCACCGTCATCGAGGACGCGCTGCCACAGGTTCGTCGCGGTGATCTGGACGTCGCCGGTCGTGTTGAACGACAGGTTGATGCCCTTGAGGTCGGTCAGCGGGGCAGTGGTGCCCGGGCTGAGGTCCGCCCACAGGTAGAAGCGGTAGCTGCTCGCAGCGCCGCCGGTGTCGACCGACGGGTCGGCAACGGTGCTGCTCGGAGCAAGAGCCGCGCTCTGGGTGTCATTGGCATCGCTGAGGCCAGCGAGCGACAGGAAATAACGAGCACCGACCTGAGCCTGAGCGGCGGAAACGCCGATGGCCAGGAGGGCCGCAGTTGTAAGAATCTTCTTCATGTGTGCCTTTTCTCCCTCTTCAGGAAAAACTTGGACATTCAGTGGAGGTGCTTCTCTGCCTCCAAAACACGTTTTGTCTGGGGTGCCGCACACCCATGACAAGGGTGAATGTAACCAAGCGGGGGGAGCGATGCAACGCCGAATGTGAAAAATCTCGCACTAGCCGATTCCGGGGGAAGTGGAACCGCTCAGCGGAGCATTCGTGTCGCAAAAAGGCAAGATTTTTGATCCGATAACGGGGGCCGGAGTGACCGGCCCCCGAAAGCGGTATGTGCAAGCTTCCGTGCTACAAGCCTTGCGTACGTTTCAAGTTACGCACTATTAGCGGCGGCGGATACCGAGAGCAGCGAGGGCCAGCATGGCCAGGCTCGCGGGCTCAGGGGTGATCGTGGCTTCCGGCGACGCGTTGTCATAGGTGACCGTGCCCGGGGGAACGGCCGGAGCGGCTTCGCCACCGACGGCGTCGTCAAAGCCCAGGAAGATGCGGTTGCCGGTGCCGGTGCCCTGCAGGAAACCGCTGGCCTGGTGACGGATCTGGACGTCGCCCTGGTTGCCCTGGACTTCGATCCAGCCGAACAGCCACAGGCCGCCAGCGCGGTCCTGATTGTCAAGGCTGGTCGTCGCGGTGCGGGTCGTCAGGCCCGGCTCGAGAACGGCGACGGTCGTCGCCGGGTCGGCGTTCTGGCTGCCCGGGGCGAAGTTCTGCAGGCCCGGAGCCGACGCCCAGCGGTTCAGGTCGTCGCTGGTGTCATCCGGCGTGCCGCCGTCATCGAGGACGCGCTGCCAGAGGTTCGAGCGGAGGACCGACAGGTTGCCGTTGACGGCGAGGGCGATGTCGATGCCCTTGAGGTCGGTCAGCGGGCTGGTGCTGCCCGGGCTCAAGTCGGCCCACAGGTACAGGCGGGTGATGGCGCTGGAGTCGTTGCCGACGTCCACCGTCTGATCAGCGGTGCCCGGAGCGGTCGAGGCGGCGCTCTGTGTGTCGTTCGGGTCGGCCAGGCCGGCGGTCGACAGGAAGTAACGAGCCGACACCTGGGCCATGGCGGCCGAAGCGCCGAGGCTGAGGATCGCCGCGGTAGCAAGGATCTTCTTCATACTGCTTTTCTCCCTCTGGAGGAATTTGGGGGACATGAGGAGGTGCTTCTCTCCTCCGGATCAAAAACACTCTCGGGTGCCACTCACCCGGCAATATCGCGTACACGAAGGTCTAGGGGGGGCACTTCGCCAAAGGCAAATTGCGGGCGGGAAAATCGCGCGAAATTGCGCGAAATCGTGCGCGATTTTTTGGGGCCGAGACGCGAGAACTCGCGCCGACAGGCCCAGGCAGCGCAGGGCACGAATTTCGCGGACCTTGTCACACTCGCAAAACTTTGCACAGGGCTGATGACAAGTGCGGCCGCAAAACAGCATCCGCGACGAACTGTCACTATGAGTGGTGGAAGGGGCTTGCATCCTCCACAACATTTCGTAATATCAGACCGTTCGCTGCGCTGCGCCACTGCGCGAGCCGTGAACAAGTGAGTCATGAATGTTTCTGAAACGCGTCACGTTGCACGGATTTAAGAGCTTCGCCGACCGCACCGAGTTCGCCTTCGGCAGCGGCATCACGGCGATCGTCGGCCCGAATGGGTGCGGCAAGAGCAACGTGCTCGACGCGGTTCGGTGGGTTCTGGGCGAACAATCTGCAAAGAGCCTGCGCGGCACGCGCATGCTCGATGTTGTGTTTTCGGGCTCGCGCTCGCGGAAGCCCGCCAACGCCGCCGAGGTCACGCTCGAGTTCGACAACTCGCGCCGGATTCTGCCGTTCGACGCGGACGAGGTCAGCGTCGGTCGCGTGCTCTATCGCAGCGGCGACAGCGAATATCGGATCAACGGCGAAACGGTGCGGCTCAAAGATGTGCGCGACGTGTTCCTCGACACGGGCGTGGGCGTCGATGCCTACAGCGTGATTGAGCAGGGGCGCGTCGATCGTTTGCTGCAATCGAGCCCGCTCGAGCGGCGCGAAATTTTCGAAGAGGCCGCCGGCATCAGCCGCTACAAGGCGCGCCGGGCCGAGACGCAGCGGCGCCTGGAGCGCACAAATCAAAACTTGCTGCGGCTCAACGATTTGCTCGAAGAGCTGGAGCGCCAGCTTCGCAGCGTGAAGCTCGCCGCGGCGAAGGCGCGCAAATTTCAGGAGTATGACGCTCGTTTGCGTGAGCTGCGAAGCGCCTTCTCGCTGGCCGAGTTTCACGGACTCGAAGAGCAGACCGCCGCGACGGTCGCCCGCCGCACGACGCTCGATGAGCAATTGCAGGCAACGCGGGCGGAATTGGGCGATATCGACGCCGACGCCGCGGCGCAGGACCGCGCCGTGCAGGCGATCGACGGTCAACTGCAGCAGCTCGACGGCGACCTGCGGCGGCTGGAGAGCGAACTGGGCATGCTGGCCGAGCGCGCCGCGCAGGGCGAGGCGCGGCAGGCCGAATTGCGATCGACGCGGGATCGTCGCACCGAGCAGGCGACCGACCTGGCCAAGCGTCGGGCGCTGGCGCTCGCGCAGATCGCTCATATCGAGACGGACCTGTCGTCGCTGATCGCGCTGGTTCAGGAAAAATCGGTGCGGGTCGACGCGCTGCAGATGGATCGCTCCTCGGCCGAGGCCCGCTGCGACGCGGCCCGACGGCAGCTTGAGGCGCAGCGGGACGAGGGTTTTGCGATCGTTCGTCAGGGCGCGCTGCTGCAAAATCAGATCGCGAATATCACCCAGCAGATTGAACAGGCCCGCGTACAGATCGCCCGGCAAACCGAGCGTCGCAGCGCGGCTGAGGCGCAGCTGACGACGACGCGCCTGCGGCAGTCAGAACTGCGCGAGACGCTGACGACGATCAGCGGACAAATCGAATCGTTGGATCAGCAGATCGGCGAGCTTGCCGCCGCGGCGACCAGCGTGCAATCGAACCTGGCCGAGGTCGGCACAGAGCTGGTGCAGCTGCGCGAGCGGCGTTCGGCAGCGGCTTCGCGTCACGAAGTGCTCGATGATCTGGAGCAGCGGCGCGAAGAGGTCGGCGCGGGAACGCGCTTTGTGCTCGGCTGGCGCGGCGATGGCGGCGACGACGGCAGCGTCGTTGGGCTCGTGGCCGACCTGCTGAAGATCGACGATCCGCGAATCGCGATGCTGCAACATCTGCTGACGCGCTTCGAAGGTCACGTGGTCGTGCGCTCCGCCGATGGCTTCTTTGAGGCGCTGCAGAGCCGCGGGCCGCTGCCCGGGCCGGTTGATATTCTCGCGCTGGACCGCCTGCACATGGCCGACGAACCGGCCGACTATGGCACCGTGGGCGGCATCTCGCGCGCTTCGGAATGGGTGCATTGCGAGCCGGAGCTGCGGCCGTTGGCCGCGCGTTTGCTGGGGCGCGTCTTCATCGTGCCCAATCGCAGCGTCGCCCAGAAGCGGGCCGAATTTGCGCCGCAGGGCAATGTCTTCGTGACGCCGGACGGTGAAGTGATCTACCCCGGCGGGCAGTCGACCGTCGGCCCGCTCGCGGCGGAGTCGGGTCTGCTGAGCCGTCAGGCCGAATTGCTGCGCATCCGCGAAGCGCTGGATGTCGTCGAGCAGGATCTAAGCTCAGCCGAGAAGCGTCGCGGCGCCTTGCAGGAAGAGCTGCGGGCGCTGGAGAAGCGTCGCGGCGAAGCGACCGCCGAGGCCTCGCGGCTGCGCGAGCGGCGCTCCAGTGTGCAGACCGACATGGCCCGCGCCGAGAGCGAAGAGACGCGGCTGGCGACGGCGATGGACGACCTTTCGCACGAAATCGCGAACGCCGAATCCTCCATCGCGCAACTGCAGGAGCATGGCGAGCGGCTGGAGACGGAGCGACGCGAATCGGCCGGCCGTCAGCGGGCGCAGGACGAGCGTCTGAGCGAATTGGAACTGAGCCTGCGCGAATGCGAAGTGGCCGTGGCGCAACACACGCGCGAGTTGACCGACGCATTGGTCGAAATCGGTCGTCACGCAGAGAAGCGGACCGCCGCCGAACACGCGGTTCGCGAACTGCGTTCGCAGTGTGAGACGCTGGAGCGCGAGCGTGCCGCGGCGGAGCATGAGGCGGCCGAGGCGGACCTTCGTTTGGGCAGTCTGGCCGAGGAAGTGGCCGACGCCCGCAAGCGGCAGGCGCTGCGGATGGAGGAGTGCGGCGGGGTGCGGGCCGCCATCGCGGACGCCCGACAGGAGCGCCAGGCGCTGCGCGAGAAATTTGAGCTGTGCGGGGCGGCGCAGCGTGAGGTCCATCAGCGGATCGAGCAGCTGGCGGCCTCGCTGCACGAGCAGGAAGGCGAGCTGCGCGAGCTGGCCGTTCGCAAGCAGGGGATCGTCGAACGCGTCCGCGAAGAGTTGGGCGTCGACCTCGCGGCGCAATACGAGGACTATCTGCATCGTGAGCAGGATTGGTCCGCGATTCGGGGCGAAATTGAGGAATTGCGGGGCAAGATCCAGCGGCTGGGCAACGTCAACCTCGATGCGATTCAGGAACTCGACGAATTGACGCCGCGCTATGACGGCATGGTGCAGCAAAAGGCGGATCTGACCGACACGATCGCCAAGCTGCAGCAGTTGATCACCGACCTCGACGGCGAGTCGCACAAGCGCTTCGCCGAGGCGTTTAACGAAATTCGCGCGAATTTTCAGGAGCTGTTTCGTAAACTATTTGGCGGTGGTCGAGCCGATGTAATTCTTGAGGACCCGGAACGTCCTCTGGAGTGCGGCATCGAGGTCATCGCAAGACCGCCCGGCAAAGAGCCGCAATCGATCTCGCTGCTTTCGGGCGGCGAAAAGACGATGACCTGCGTGGCGCTGCTGATGGCGGTGTTCAAGAGCAAGCCGTCGCCGTTCGCGATTTTGGACGAGGTCGACGCGGCGCTGGACGAGGCCAACGTGGAAAGATTCAGCAAACTGCTGTATGACTTCCTTGATCTATCTCAGTTCGTGGTGATCACGCACAACAAGAAAACCATGGCCGCGGCCGACGTGCTGTACGGCGTGACCATGGAAGAGCCCGGCGTGAGCAAGCGGGTCAGTGTGCGTTTTGACGATCGTGTACATACGCCAAGCGTGGCGTAGTTTGTTTCCGTGTTGCTCTAACTAAGGAGAGCATGTATGGCGAAGGCCAAGAAGAAGGCTGCCAAGAAGACAGCCAAGAAGACCGCGAAGAAGGCTACGAAGAAGGCCGCCAAGAAGACTGCAAAGAAGAAGACCGCCAAGAAGAAGACCGCTAAGAAGGCTTCGACCGGCGGCGGTATGTCTTCCGGCTCGATCTTCGGCTAATTGGCTTTCGGAAGCGACCAGCGCGCATGATGCGACGACACGCTACACGGCACACCAGGCTCGATCTGTCGGCAAAATCGCGTCGACAGCCCGCGAGCATTTCTTGCGCCACTGCGACGACCTGACCGCGAACGCGCGGCGGAAGTCGCCAAGAAGAACAGCCGTTGCGTCGATCGTTGGATCTTGATCGCGACAGTCATTCCGATCGCTCTTCGAAGACTCTTCAACAAAGCGCCCACCCGGGTTCGTACGCGCCGACGGTGATCCGCCGTCATGCGGGCGAAACGGAGGGCGTTTGTTTTTGCGCCCGTGTCGGAGCGGTAAAGGGGTGGAACCACAGCGATACAGCAATGAAATGGTGAAACTCTGTTACCGCTGGGCAAGCGGATCGACTCTGCGACGATGGGCGGCGGGGGAAACGAAGGCGGCGTTCCGAGATTGTCGGAACGCCGCACAAGGGCTTTGCGTTTGGAGAGCCTGGGGGGCTTACTCGCTCGAAATCAGGGGCGAGGAGTGGCCAAGGTCGACCTTGACGTCGAGCGTCTTCACGAGGAAGGCCCACTGATCGGCCCATTCGCCGACCTGCTTGCTCAGCGGCTTGCCGGCGCCGTGGCCCGCCGCCTTCTCGATGCGGATCAGCGTCGGGGCCGGACCGGCCTGGGCGGCCTGCAACGCGGCGGCAAACTTGAAGCTATGCGACGGATCGACGCGGTCGTCGTGGTCGCCGGTGGTGATCATCGTGGCCGGATAGCTCGTGCCGGGCTTGAGGTTGTGCAGCGGGCTATAGGCATAGAGCACGCTGAAGTCGTCGGGCTTGTCGGCGCAGCCGTAGTCGCTGGTCCAGGCCCAGCCGATGCTGAACTTGTGGAAGCGCAGCATGTCGAGCACGCCCACGCCCGGCAGAGCCGCGCCGAAGAGATCCGGTCGCTGCGTCATGCAGGCGCCGACCAGCAACCCGCCGTTGCTGCGACCGTGAATCGCGAGCCGCGAGCTGCGGGTGTATTTGTTCGCGATCAGCCATTCGCCGGCGGCGATGAAATCGTCGAACACGTTCTGCTTGTTCTTGAGCCGGCCGGCGTCGTGCCAGGCGGTGCCGAATTCGCCGCCGCCGCGAATATTCGCGACCGCGTAGATGCCGCCCAGCTCCAGCCAGACGACATAGGCCGGCGAGAAGGCGGGCGTAATCGGAATGTTGAAGCCGCCGTAGCCATAGAGCAGGGTGGGGTTCTCGCCGTTGAGCTGCAGATCCTTGCGATGCGTCAGGAACATCGGGATCTTGGTGCCGTCCTTGCTCGGATAGCTGATCTGCGTGGTGACATAGCGATCGGGCTGGAAGTTCACCTTGGACTGCTTCCAGGCGGTCGATTCATCGGTCTTCAGGTCATAGCGGAAGATCGTCGGCGGCACGGTGAAGCTGGTGTAGGAATAGAACGTTTCCGTGTCGGCGCGCTTCCCGCCAAAACCCGACGCTGAGCCCAGACCCGGCAGGGGCACATCGCCCAGTCGCTTGCCGGCGAGGTCGTAGATGCCGATGGTCGTGCAGGCGTTCTTGAGGTAGGTGACGAAGAAGCGGTTGCCGAGCAGGTTCGCGCCCTGCATCGTGTCCTCGGTCTCGGCCACCACCTGCTGCCAGTTTTCGGGCTGCGGCTTGCGCAGATCGATGGCGATGATGCGGCTGCGCGGGGCGTCCTTGTCGGTCTTGAACCAGAAGATCGGCCCGTCGTTGTCGATGAAGTCATACTCAGCGTCGAAGCCGTCGAGCAGGGGGACGATCATCGCGTCGGGCTTGCCGAGCTCCTGGTAATAGACGCGGTTCTTCTGCTCGGTGCCCTGCGAGATGCTGATGATGAGGAACTTGCCGTCATCGGTCACGCCCGCGCCGAAGCCCCACTCCTTGTGGTCGGGCCGCTCATAAATGAGCTTGTCCGCCGACTGCGGCGTGCCGACCTCGTGGTAGTAGAGCTTTTGGTTGTAATTCGAGACTTGATACTGATTTTTGTCCTTGGGCGGCTCGTCGTAGCGCGAGTAATAGAAGCCCTTGTTGTCGGGCGTCCACGCCGCGCTCGAGAACTTGATCCACTTCAGCACATCGGGCAGATCGGCGCCGGTGTCGACGTCGCGTATCCGCATCTCGACCCAGTCGCTGCCGGCGCTGGAGAGGCCGTACGCCATCTTCTTGCCGTCGTCGCTGATGGTCAGGCTGGAAATGGCGACGGTGCCATCCTTGGAGAGCGTGTTCGGATCGAGCAGGACGGTCGGCGCGGCGCTGAGCGACGTGGCCCAGTACATCACCGATTGATTCTGCAATCCGTCGTTGCGCGAGAAGAAGTAGCGCTCACCCGTCTTGTTCGGGGCGGAGTAGCGCTCGTAATTCCAGATTTCGAGCAGTCGCTTTTGAATCGCCTCTCGAGCGGGGATCTGCTCCAGCATCCCGAAGGTGACGGCGTTTTGGGCGTCGACCCAGGCGGCGGTCTCCGGCGCGTCCAGATTTTCGAGCCAGCGATAGGGGTCCGCGACCTTGGTCCCGTGAAAGTCGTCGACCTGGTCGACCTTTTTCGATTCCGGATAGGGCGAGCGGGCCGGCGGGGTCTCGGCGAAGGCGACGAGCGGCAGAATCGTGCCGAACATCCAGATCGCTCTCAGCGTGGCAGTCTTGCGCTGCATGTTTTGATCTCCGTGTGAGGCGCGCGGCGGAATGGCCGCGGGCGGCGCGTTCGTCGGCTCATGGCGAAAACCGCGCTCCGCGTATTATGCGGCGTCGCCGGTCGCGGCGAAACGGTCCGGCGCGACGATCCGCGCGGTTCTGATCAGGATTGGATGCACGGCATGCGGCTTGTATTCCTCGGCACCGGCGATTTTGCGGTGGCGGCGCTGCGATCGCTGGTCGCGGCGCGGCACGAGGTGATTCTCGCCGTGAGCCAGCCCGATCGACCCGCCGGCCGTGGGATGAGAATTGAGCCGACGCCGGTGCGTCGCGCTGCCGAGGACCTCGGTCTGCCGCACGATCAGGCGGCGGATGTGAACGCGGGTGAATTCGTTAAGCGCTTTGCCGACGCCGAGTTGGGCGTCGTTGTCGCTTTTGGTCAAAAGCTGGGTGAGGATGTGCTGTCGGCCCCACGGCGGGGTTGGATCAACATTCACGGCTCGCTTTTGCCGAAGTATCGCGGGGCGGCGCCCTACCAGTGGGCCGTGCTCAATGGCGACGCGGAAAGCGGCGTGACGACCTTTCAACTCAATCCGCGCTGGGACAGCGGCGCGATCTGGGACCAGGCCCGCACACCGATCGGCGAAACCGAGACGGCCGACGAGTTGCACGATCGGCTGGCGCTGCTCGGGGCGGACCTGATTCTCAAAACGTTGCGGCGCGTCGCGGCAGGGGAGCAGCCCTCGGCTCAAAACGACGGCCTCGCGACGCGCGCGCCGAAGTTGAAGAAGAGCGACGGCTATCTCGACTGGCATCGCCCCGCGCCCGAGTTGGTGCGCTGGATCAATGGGCTCTGGTCGTGGCCGACGGCCACCAGCGAATTTGTCTCGGCCGATGGAAAACGCGAGCGGGTGCAACTGGCGCGAGCTCAACTCATCGACCCGACAGCCGTCGCCGCCGGCGTCGCGCCCGGATCGCTTCGAGCCGACGGTTGCGTGCAGTGCGGCAGCGGAGTGTTGAAAATTCTGGAGATCAAGCCCGCCGGCAAAGCGAAGATGGCTTTCGCGGCCTTTGCCAACGGACGCAAGCTGCGCGGCGATGAGCGGCTGGAACGCGTGGTCGAGCCATGAGCGCACGCGGGAAAGGGGGGCGCAAGTCGGCGCCTGATTCGGCAAAGCCGCATCGCGCATCGCCCGCGCGCGACCTGGCGTGGTCGGCGGTCCTCGCGGCGTTGGAGCGCCGCACATTTATCAGTGACTTGCTGTCGGAGCGCAAAGACGCCGCCGACCTTTCGCCGCGCGACGCTGCACTGGCGTCGACCATTGCGCGGTCGGCCTTGCGACACGGCGCGACGATCGACGCGGTGCTCAGCAGCGTCGCCGATTATGAGCCGCGCCGCGTGCCGCCGGGGCTGCGCGCGGTGCTGCACGTGGCGGCGACGCAGATTCTCTACCTCGATCGGATTCCCGTCTCGGCTGCGGTGAACGAGGCCGTCTCGCAGGCTCGCCGCGTCGAGAGCGCTGCCGGCTCGCGCATGGTCAACGCGCTGCTGCGGCGGCTGACTGGCGCGATCGCCGAGCGGCGGACCGCGTGGCTGCCCGACCGATTTGATCTTGTCCGCGTCTCGTGGGGCGAGGCCTGTCGCTTTGATCGCGAGGTGTTTCACATCAGAACGGACAGCGGCGACGAACTGACGCGCCTCGCCGCCATGTCCGGTACGCCACACGCGTTGCTCGCGGAGCTGCGTCCGCACGTCTCTCCCGCGGACCTCGCCGCCGTCGCATGGGCGAGTCAGGCCCAACCGCCGCTGGTGCTTCATCGCAATCCGCAGCGTCTCGATGCAGCCGGATTCGAAGCAGGCGTGCGCGAGGCGCTGGCAGAGGCCGACGCCGGCTCGGTCGAAACTGCAGCAGCGGTCGAGTTCGCCGGCGCGGCCGCGTTCGTTCGGGCCGATGAGTCGTCGCGCGTGCTGGCGCTATTGCGCGACGGCAACGCCTATGCGCAGGACGCCACCGCCCACGCCATCTCGCTCGAACTGCGCCCCACCGCCGGCGAGAAGATTCTCGACTATTGCGCCGCGCCCGGCGGCAAGTCGCTCACGCTCGCTTTCGCCACGGGCCGCGATGTTTCCATCGTCGCGACCGACATTTCGGCCGCGCGGCTCCGCCCACTTCGCCAGCAGGTCGAGCTGCACGGCCTGAGCGATCGAATCCGCGTTTGCTCCCTCGACAAGGACGGCCGCCTGATCGATGACGACGCGCGGTCCTTCGACGCGGCGATCGTCGATGTTCCCTGTTCTAACACCGGCGTTCTCGCCCGCCGCCCCGAAGCCCGCCTCCGCATCGACGCCGCCCACACCCGCTCGCTCCGCGC
Organism: Phycisphaerae bacterium; assembly: GCA_022842805.1. Classification (GTDB taxonomy): domain Bacteria; phylum Planctomycetota; class Phycisphaerae; order UBA1845; family Fen-1342; genus JALHOX01. The sequence continues at coordinate 12,201 of JALHOX010000025.1, forward strand.
CGCGCAACTCGAAGCCCTCTGCCGCGCGGCCCGAACCGTGCGAGTCGGCGGTCGCATGATCTACAGCACATGCAGCATTCAGCCCGCGGAAAACGGCGAACTCGTGCGGGCCTGGTTGCGGCGCGATTATCCTGCGGGCGAGGAGAACCCGGGAGCTTGGGCCTTGGTTCGCGAGCGGCTTCACCTGCCGCGGTGGGGCGCGAATCTGTGCGACTGGCGCGACGGGGGGTATTTCGCGGAGCTCACGCACGAGAGATGAGGCACATGCGTGGTGCCACTGCTCTGTGAGCAGTCTCTTCGGGGAGCGAGTGGACGTCGTCGTCTCCGACCAACTCCGGTGACTCGCGTGCCTCATCAAGCCCCATGAAACAAGAATCGCAACCAGACCCTGAGAACCCGCCGCGATCCAGAATCCAGAATTCTGACAAAGTGAGCGACCCGAGCCGCTCCCCGCCAATCATCGTCCGGTCAGCAAACTCACGAACCCGCCGATATCCGCAACCGTGACAAAACCGTCCCGGTTCACGTCCGCACTGTTGATGTCGCAATCCGGATACGCCGTCGCATATCCGCTGGGGTCGATCAGCGCGAGAACGAATCCGCCTATGTCGGCAACAGTGACGAACGTGTCGCAGTTCATATCGCCGACCAGCGGGGCGTCAGCCTCGCACACCCAGCGCGCCCAATATGCGGAGATATTGGGACCAGCGATGATGAAATTGCCGCCGGCGACAAGATCGCCTGTCGCTAGCAAAGTCAGTGCTGATACCTTTGAAAAAAAATCTCCCGTCATTCCTGCATCGAAAGCCGACCATGAATGGCCGTCCCAACGCGCGATGCGATTCGCGGGCAGGTTGCCAGCGGTCGCAAAAGAGCCGCCGGCCACGATGTCGCCGTCGCGCGTCGTCGAGAGTGCAAGTACTTCTCCCGATAGCCCGGTTCCAAGCGGAAACCAAGACACACCGTCCCACCTTGCGATGCCGTTGAGTGTCAGACCATCCGTAGTAGCGCTAAAACTTCCTCCACAAACCACGTCGCCCCCCGGCTGCGAATCGAGCGCATACACCCATCCATTCATCCCCACCCCAACGGGCGACCAAGAAAAGCCGTCCCACTTCGCAACGCGATTAGCAGGCACGCCTCCGGCGGTCGTGAATGCACCGCCCGCCACTAAGTCGCCGTTTGCGCTAGTAGTCAGCGCGAACACCCAGTCGTTCATGCCGGTACCCAGCGGCGTCCATAACGCGCCGTCCCATCGTGCGATACGGTTCGCGACAGCTCCGCCGGCTCGGGTGAAGTGGCCGCCAACCACCAAATCGCCATTGGGAAGAGCGGCTATGGCTCGAACGGTATTGTTTGTGCCAGCTCCAAGGGCAAACCATTGCTCGCCATCCCAGCGCGCCACGCCATTGAACGCGGCAATGCCGCCGGAGCTCGCAACTGTGCCGCCCGCGACCAAGTCGCCGTCGGAGAGAACCTCGAGCGCGCGTACGCCACCCGGCAATCCCGCCGCGAACGGATGCCAAGCCTGACCATCCCACCTTCCGATGTGAGTGCAAATTTCGCCGTCGGCAGCCGTGAAGTTGCCACCGGCGACAAGTTCACCGCTTGGGAGCGTTGTCATTGCGAAGACCTCGCCGTTCAAGCCGCGCCCGAGCGGCAGCCAGAATTTGCCGCTCCAGCGCGCGATGTTGAGCGCCGCGCGTTCCCCAGTCTGATCGAACTGGCCCGCCGCAATCAGCTCCCCGTTTGGCGCCAGCGCCAAGGCCAAAACGTCGCTAAGTATTCCCTCTCCGATCGGCTCCCAGGTAACCCCGTTCCAGGAGGCTACGTGGTTGACGAACAGTGAGCCGGTGTTCGAGAAATAACCTCCCGCCACGAGGTCGCCCGTAGGCAGCGTCATCAGCGACATCACCGCATCGTCAAAGCCGTTACCGAGCGCAGACCACGCTTTTCCGTCCCAAAGTGCGACACGGTTGGCTTCGATACCACCGGCCGTGGAAAATCGCCCCCCGGCTACCACGTCATCGTTCGGAAGCGTCAGCAACGAATGGACATCAGGGAACGAGCTTCCCTGAAAACCCGTTCCGAGTGGTGACCAATCGACTCCGTTCCACTGGGCAATTCCGCTCACCGGTACGCCGCCAGCCATCGAAAAGCTGCCGCCGGCCACCAAAGTGCCATCAAGACGCGACGTGAGCGCGAATACTCGATTGTTGACGCCGCTCCCCAACGGCGACCAAAAGTCTCCGTTCCATCTCGCAATGCCGACCGCCGCGACACCCCCTGCCGAGTAAATTGTCCCGCCCGCCACCAAATCGCCATTGGGGAGCAATTCAAGCGCGTCAACGCCGCCGAGTATCCCGGTTCCGAGCGGGCCCCATCTGTTGCCTTCCCAACGCGCAATCGAACTGGTATTCGCCGCGCCCGCCGTCGTGAAATGCCCGCCCGCCACCAAGTCGCCGTTGGCCAACGTCGTAAGTGCGGTCACCCACCCATCCATCCCGGACCCGAGCGGCGACCAAGCGTCGCCGTCCCAACTCGCGATGCGGGTTGCGGATGTTTCGCCGGCTAGAGTGAAATTGCCAGCAACGATCAAACGCGCCGGAAGTGGGCCACCGGCGTCAGGGTCCCAGGTGGTCGCCGCTGCTACGAACCCATTTGTGCCGGGAATGCCGCCGCCAGACACCCACTCGCACTGCTGCGCCGCAGCGTGGTGGGAACTACCAAGCACGCCCAGCAGCATCCCAAGCACGACGGAAGACACGCGACGCACCCCGTCCGCTCGCCGGTCCAATGCTCTTCGTATCCCGTCTCGCATGAATCGTCCCCAATATCCCCGGTTTGCGACGTTGTCGAAGCTGTTTTGCGCGCGAGATAGACGCGCCGGAGATCAGTTTATGATCGTTGAAAGGCACCCCCGGATCAACCCCATTTCGTCCGCCGGCGCGATAACCGACCAATCCCCGGGATCGCGACAGCGCCCCGCCCCCAAAAAAACGAGAGAACGCGACCCACCGCGCATGAGGTGGACCGCGTTCGCTGATCAAACCGTCGACCGAATCGACCGCCGGCCTTAGGCCGCAGCGCTCTTGGTCAGCGCCGCCTTCGCCTTCTCGACGATGAGGTCAAACGCCGTCGGATCGAAAATGGCGATCTCGCTGAGCATTTTGCGGTTCAGGTCGATGTTGGCCTTGCGCATGCCGCCCATGAAGCGGCTGTACGAAATGCCGCGCGCTTCGCACGCCGCGGTGACGCGCACGATCCACAGGCTGCGGAAGTCGCGCTTCTTCGCCCGGCGATGGGCGAAGGCGTAAACGCCGCCCGCGATGACGAACTGCTTCGCCATCTTGAAGTTTGTGCTGCGCGAACCCCAGAAGCCCTTGGCCTTCTTGAGCATCGCGTTGCGGCGATGCCGCGTCGCCGCGCCGCCCTTAACTCTGGCCATTGTCGGCCTCCTTCAATCGTCGCAGGCGCTTGTTCAGCTTGTCGAGCCGCAGGCCGCGGAGGTAGTTCGTGTTCAACTTACCGGTCACAGTGTTCTTTTTACGGATGCTGCGAACGCTGTCGCCGGATTTTCCACTCATCAAGTGGTTACCGCCGATCCGCTTGTAGCGGACCTTGCCGTTGGCGCTGACCGTGACGCGTTTGAGCAGCCCCTTGTTGGGCTTGGACTTATGCATGCAAAGTCGTCCTCGTGAACAATTGCGAGTCGCGTAAGATAGGGTCGACCCGCCGCCGATGCAAGCGGGTCGCCCGGTTTCCGGCGGGGGGCGGCACAGCGTTTTTTCCCGCTCGAAATCCGTTTGACGCCCCGCCCCGCGTTCCGCTACTTTACGCGGCTCGGACGGCGGTTCGACCGATGGGGTCGGCCGCCGGCGAAGGAAACATTCAGTTTTGCAAATGGACGGGCTTTCGATATGGGCCGCGAATGCATGTTCACCGGGAAGAGGACCACGATGGGTCGCCAGAAGACCTATCGCGGTAAGGCCAAGTACCTCGGCGGCGTCGGCCGGAAAATCACCGGCATCACGGCGCGGGCCTTTAAGCCGAATATCCAGAAGGTTCGCGCCATCATCGATGGTCAGGTCTGCCGCATCCGCGTCAGCGCCAAGGCCATGCGCATGGGCCTGGTCATGAAGCCGCCGCGCCGGCCGAAGATGGAAAAGCCCGCCTCCTGACCTCGCTACGCCCGCGGCGCGGCGATCTCAGTTTCTCCGGCGATTCGACTCGACCCCGTGCAAGGCAGTGCCTTGCACTACGCGTTTCCGGCGAACCCCGATGAGTCAACCGACGACCTCCGCCAAGATCGACGCGGCCCGCGTGGCCCACGTCGCCAAATTGGCGCGGTTGTCGTTGTCGGCGGCGGAGTGCGAGCGCTACGCCGTGCAACTGACGCAAATCTTGAGCTACGCCGAGCGGCTGCGCCGCGCGCCGACCGAAGGGGTCTCCCCGCTCTCCAATCCGAACGACGTCGTAAACGTCACACGCACCGATGAGGTCGCGCCATCCATCGGCGTCGCGGCGGCGCTGGCCAACGCGCCGCAAAAGCACGGCAGTTCGTTTCGCGTGCCGGCGGTGCTCGAAGGCGGGGCCTAGCCGACCGCGGGGAGGCGTCCGCGGCCGAGTTTCTCGGAGCCGTGGGCCGATCGCCCCGGCGACGAATTGATCGACGCCCGTTGCTCCACATCTTGACCGCCGCCCGCGATCGATCAACACTGGATGATCTGGAGCGAGTTCGCGAGGCTCGCGCCGGCGGCAGGATGCCGCCATTTCTGATCGTTCAAGGATGATGACATGGCCGCAGCCAAGAGCGAACCCTCTTACGCCGCCCTGCGCTTCGCGCTCACCGTCCTGCTCACGCTCACCTGCATCTTCGCCTGGTGCGCACTGCTGAGCTACGACGTCGGCGATCCGCCCGCCACCAGCGTTTACCCGCAAAACTCCCCGCCGCACAACTGGTGCGGTCTGGCCGGTTCGCATCTCGCCCACACGCTCTATTACTACCTCGGCACCGGCGCCTATGCGCTGCTGGCCGGCCTCACCGCGCTCACATTCGGCATCGCCCAACGGCTGCGCTTCAGCGACCCGTGGTTTCGCTTCCTGGGCTTCGCGATGGTCTGCGCCGTTTGCAGCACGCTCGGAGCGATCTTTGTCAACGTTTCCGATCGCCAGACGCTGCTCGGCGCGGGCGGCGTGTTGGGCGGCGCCACCGCGGATTTTCTGACCCGCCTCATGAGCATGTGGGGCACGCTGATCGTGCTGGCCGCCGCCATGCTGATCGGCCTGCTGCTGGCTGCGGACAATTTTGTGCTGGCCCTGGCGCAATGGCTGGGCATGATGGGGCAGCGCTCGCTGCCGGTCATTCGCCGGCAGGGGGCCCAGGTCGCCTTCGCCGGCGCTAACGCCATTTCCTCGCTCGGTTCGGCGGGCGCCGCGATTCTCGCCGGCATGGGCGAACGACGCGCTGCCGGAGCGGCGACCGCCGATGCGAAGTCGCCCACGGCCCGCAAGCCGGCCCGCCCCTCGCCGCGCCTCGTCCGCGAAGAGGAAGAAGCCGAAATCGCCGCCCGCAGCAAGTCGACGCGGAAACCTGCGGCGGTTGATGAAGAGGATGAAGAGGAATCCGAAGAGGAAACGCCACGCGCCAAAGGTGCGCGCGGCGGTCGCGCTTCGAAGCGCGTGATTGACGAGGAAGACGAAGCCGAGTCGGACGAGGCCGAGGAGTCGGAAGACGAACTCGAAGACATCGAGGCCGACGAAGAAGAGGAAGACACGGAAGAGTCGGAAGAGGACGAAGAATCCGACGGCGGGATCGAAGACACCGGAGATTTCGACGAGGACGAGGAAGACGCGGAAGAGGAGGAGGAAGAGGAATCTCCCGCCGCCGCGGCCACGGCGAAACGCGGGCCGATTCCGATTCAGACGCGCTTCCCGATTCAGAAACAGATCAAGGCGACCAATGTCGATCCGCGCCCGCAGCCGATCAATTACGGCTTGCCGCCGCTCACGCTGCTGGAAGACGCGCCGCCGACCGATCGCGTGGTGATCGAGGCGGCCTGTCAGGACAAGGCCCGCGTGCTGGTGCAGACGCTGCGCGAGTTCAAGCTCGAAGTCGACGTCGTGGGCATCGCCACCGGCCCCGTCATCACCGTGTTTGAGCTCGCGCTCAACCCCGGCATCAAGGTCAGCCAGATTCAATCACTCTCCAACGACATGGCCCGCGCCCTCAAGGCGCCCGCCGTTCGCCCCACGCTCCTGCCCGGCCGCAACACGATCGGCATCGAAGTGCCCAACATCGATAAGGAAAAGGTGCGGCTGAAAGAGATCATGCAGGGCTTCGGCTCAAAGGCCGACGAATACGCGATCCCGCTTTATCTGGGCAAAGACGCCAGCGGCAAGCCGCTCGTCAACGACATGACGCGCATGCCGCACATGCTGATCGCCGGCACGACCGGCTCGGGCAAAAGCGTGTGCATCGCCAGCATCGTGATGTCGATCCTGCTCACCCGTTCGCCCGAGGATGTGAAGCTGATCCTGGTCGACCCCAAGGTGGTCGAACTGGCGATGTTCAAGGACATCCCCCATCTGATGTGCCCGATCGTGACCGAGATGTCCAAGGCCGAGGGCATTCTCGACTGGGCCGCCACGCAGATGGACGAGCGGTATGCGCTGCTGGCCGAGGCCGGCGTGAAGGACATCAAGAGCTACAACAAGCTCGGCATGGAAGGGTTGAAGGAGCGGCTGAACATCACCGACGACGCCGAGATGGCGCGAATTCCGATCAAGCTGCCCTACATCGTGATCGTCATCGACGAATTGGCCGACTTGATGATGATGTCGCCCAAGGAGGTCGAGTTTTACCTTTGCCGCATCGCGCAGAAGAGCCGCGCCGTCGGCATTCACCTGATTGTGAGCACGCAGCGCCCGCAGGCCAACGTCGTCACCGGCCTGATCAAATCCAACCTGCCCTCGCGCATCGCCTTCCGCGTCGCCAGCCGGCTCGATTCGCGCATCGTGCTCGATCAGAACGGCGGCGAATTGCTGATGGGCCAGGGCGACATGCTCTTCCTGCCGCCGGGCTCCTCAAAGCTGATGCGGGCGCAGGGCACCTATATCGCCGACGACGAACTGCGGGCCATCGTGAAGCACGCCCGTGCCCAGGGCCAGCCTCAGTATCACACCGACCTCATCCGCATGCCGGGCGCGGGCGGCGCGGGCAACGCCGAGGAACGCGACGAGATGTTCGACCAGGCGGTCGACATCATGATTGAAAGCGGCCGCGGCTCGGTCAGCCTGCTGCAGCGCCGGCTGGAGATCGGCTACGGCCGTGCCTCGCGCCTGATCGATCAGATGTATGCCGCCGGGATCGTCGGCGAATACAAGGGTTCGCAGGCCCGCGAGGTGCTGATCACCAAGGACGAATGGAACGCCATCCGCAACCAGCGCGATCGCGAGGAAAGCGCCGAGGAGCAGGGGGCGAACGAGTAGGCGGTTTCCGATCGGCCGACGAATCAGCCGACGGTAGGGCGGGTTCGGCTCGCCGTTCTGACGAGCCACGGACTTCGCCCCGCTTCGTCTATCCAAGAACC
>JALHOX010000026.1 GCA_022842805.1 Phycisphaerae bacterium
TGGGTCAAGAAGCCATTCATCAATCTGGCCCGTTTCTGGTACTACTCCAGCGGCGATCACAAAGCCGCCGCGAGCCTGGCCTTCAATCTGCCGATGCTGGCGCTCGCGATTGTCGCCGGCCGTCGGCTTTTCCGGCACCGCGAGCCCGATGCCAAGCTGCTGGTTCGGTGGCTCGCGACATTCGCGGCCTGCTACATCCTGATTTACGCGCTGATCAACGTGCATTCCACGCGCTACTCGCTGCCGGTACTGGTTTGGCTGGTGGGGCTGGCGCCGGTCGGTGCGGCGGTCGTTTGGCCTGCGGCCCGCAAAAACATGACCGCCGCCGTAAACAGCGGCTCCGCAATCGTGTCGGGACCGCTTTCCACCGATCTATAATCGAGACACTATGGTTCTGCGGATCGACAAAGACCACCAGCGCTTTCGTCAGATCGTCAAAGGTCGAATCCGCGACGATCTGCGCAAGTTTCTCACCCGCGGCGAACTGATCGGCAAAGAGGGCAAGCACCTCATCAGCATTCCGCTCAAGGGCATCGACCTGCCGCACTTCCGCTACGGCGACAACAGCGACGGCGGCGTCGGGCAGGGCGACGGCAAGCCGGGCGATCCCGCTGATGGCGAGGGGCAGGGCGCGGGCGGTGAGAACCCCGGCAACCACATCATGGAAGTCGACATCTCGCTCGACGAGTTGGCCGACATTCTGGGCGAGGAGCTGCGCCTGCCGCGGATCGAGCCGAAGGGCAAGCACAACATCACCAGCGTCAAGGATCGCTACAGCAGCATCCGCCAGACCGGGCCGGAGAGCCTGCGCCACTTCAAGCGCACGTTTCGAAAGGCCCTGGCGCGGACGATCATGACCGGCGTCTACGACCCCGACGAGCCGATCATCGTCTTTGAGCGCTCGGACAAGCAGTATCGAAGCTGGAAGCCGGTCAAGAAGCCTCAGAGCAACGCGGTCATCGTCTACATGATGGACGTCAGCGGCTCGATGGGCGCGGAGCAGAAGGAGCTGGTGCGGCTCGAAGCGTTCTGGATCGACGCCTGGCTGCGCCGCAACTACGAAGGCATCGACAGCCGCTACATCGTGCACGATGTGAACGCGCAGGAGGTCGACCGCGAGACCTTTTTCCACGTTCGCGAAGACGGCGGCACCAAGATCAGCAGCGCGTTTAAGGTCTGCCAGGATCTGCTAAACCGACACTATGAGCCGAGCGAGTGGAACACGTACCTCTTCCACTTCAGCGACGGCGACAACAGCAGCGAGAGCGACTCGCGTGAGTGCTGCCGCCTGCTGCGCGATGAGCTTTTGCCGCGCTCCAATCTCTTCGGCTACTGCCAGGTGGCGAGCGCCTATGGCTCGGGCAACTTCATCAACGTGATCCGCGAAAACCTCGGCACGGTCGAAAACGTCGTCACCTCGCGCGTGAACACGAAGGACGACATCTACGACAGCATCAAGGCCTTTTTCGCAGCGGGGCGTTAGCGGCGAACGAGAGCAGCGGCGCAAGCGTTGGGTTGAGCGGAACCCGGAGCCGCCGATGGTTCGCGCGCCGCCAACGCGCATCGCTGCGCGACTTCCCCTCCACGGGCGGTTGGCGGCGTCTCGGGCGATGTTAGATGCGATCGACGGGGACAGGGCGGGATCAATAGCTGCGTCGCCCTCGACCAATCTGCAATGCCTCACTCGCCGCATCGTTGGGGCAGAGAATTCGGCGCATCGGACCCCGATAACGGTGTATCAGTCTCCCGCGTCCGCGACTCTGCTGGGTCAAGGAGCCGAATCGACATTGGAGACACACATGCACACGACGCATCGGGGCAATACCGCACGCCAATCATCCAGTATCGGGGCGAATACAGAGGGGAAGCTCGGTCGTCGACGATTCCCGGCTCGCAGCACGCTGGCCGCGCTGGCGCTGGCTGCGGGATCGTTGCCGGCAGGGGCCGCGATCATCTGGAGCAATCCGGCCAACAGCAATTGGGCGACGATTCCGGCCGGCGTTCATGCCATGCCGTTGCCACAGAATCTGGAGGCGGCGGACGATTTCATGGTGAATGGCTCGATCGAGCGGATCGTGGTGCATGGCTACAACGGCTGCCTTGTGCAGTGCTTTCCGCCGCCGCTGGTGGGCGTGTTCGTGCGGTTCTATGGGTGGACGGCGTCGGGGCCGGGTGCGTTGCAGCAGGAGTACTTCCTGGCCGCGGGCGATCCGAACCTGATCTATGACGCCGGCGGTCCGGACGATTTCGACATTCGCCTGCCGACGGCGTTCGCCGCCAGCGGGCAGCATTTTCTCTCCGTGGCGCCGCAATACGACGAGGGCTTCTACTGGGGCTGGTGGGTCTCGAACCATCTCAACCCGACCGGCTCGCCGCTGTGGGTGCGTGACAACCTCGCGGGCGGCACATGGGGGCCTTACCCCAATGTGCTGGGCGGCGATCTAAACGATGACCTCACGTTCACGCTCTATGGCGCGCCCGGAACCGATCCGGCGGGGAATTGCGGATCGTGGGTCGTGACGCCGACGCCGGAGCCGGCGGGATCAGAGCGCGCGATCTTGCGGAGCGTGTCGGCGATCACCGAAGACGATGTCTGGGCGGTGGGTGAGTCTTCGCGAATCGTCACCGGCAGCTTCATCACCGAGACGATGACGATGCACTATGACGGCACGGCTTGGACGATCGTGCCGTCGCCGAGCCCTTCGCCCTATCCGCAGGGAACGTACGCCACTCTCGACGCGGTGGCGGCGATCTCGCCCACCAACGTCTGGGCGGCGGGCGGCGCGAGGGTTCAGGGCGTCGACGGGTTTGTCGGCACGCACCTGTTGATCATTCACTGGGATGGCAGCGGCTGGACCGTGATGCAGAATCTTCCGCAACAGTCGGGCGGGTCGGGCGAAAACATTCGCGCCATCGAGGTGATCGCGCCGAACGACATCTGGTTCTTCGGCGACTGGATCATGCCGCAGACCGGCCTCGCGCTGCATTGGAACGGCAGCAGCTTCACGCGCGTGCCGATGCCGTTTTTGATCAACGGCGGGCATGGCATTGAGGCGGCGGCGGCCGTCTCCGCCAACGACATCTGGGCCGTGGGCGGCGGCGGCGACGGCGACTGGATCGACTTCTCCAATATCTTCCACTGGAACGGCTCGACCTGGTCTCATGTGCCGGGGCCGACGCCGGGATATCACCAGCGGCTGTGGGATGTGCATGCGTTTGCCAGCGATGATGTGTGGGCGGTCGGCTCCTATCAGGAAGGAAACGAGATTCTGCCGCTCATGCTGCATTGGAACGGCGCCGGCTGGACCCAGTTCATGAGCCCGGCGGGCGGCGGATCGCTGGCGGCGTTTTCGCCGACGGACATGATCAGCATCGGCGGCGGCATCGCCCGGTGGGACGGGACGTCGTGGCAGAGCGAGCCCATCGGCGGGCTGGAGGATGTGATCGGCCCGTCGCTGGGGTCGCTGGCGGTGACCGGACCGTGCGAGGTCTGGGGCGTCGGACGCGAGATTGTCGGCGGCGATCTGTACACCTTCGCAGCGCGGCTGAATCCGCAGCAGGCCGGATTCCGCGGCGACATGAACTGCGACGGCGTGCTCAGCGTCGGCGACATCAGCGGCTTTGTGTTGGCGCTCACAGATTCGACGGCGTACGCCGCCGCCAACCCCGATTGCCTGATCGAGTTCGCTGATGTGAACGGCGACGGCGTGGTTTCGGTGGGCGATATCGCGTTGTTTGTGCAGATGATCGCGGGAGCGTGACTTTTGCAGGGTGCGTCCCTCGACGCACCGCGGATGGACATCCGCGCGCGAGCTGTGGGGTGCGTCGAGGGACGCACCCTACGGCGTTCTGATCCGGGGCGGGGGATCCTTACACTGCGTTCATGTACCCATCCCCCGAAGTCGCGGCGGCCGCGCTGGAGCAGATTGAGCGCGACCTGCGCTCTCCGCGGGCGTTCGAGCGCGGCGAGGGGATGCGTGCGCTCCTGCGGCGGGCCGTGGCGGATCCGAGTTTGCAGCCGCGGGCGCGCGAGGTGTTTCGCGCGGCGCTGGGCGGCGAGGCGGATCCGTGGGCGCTGTCGATGGCGGCGCTCGGGATCGAGACGCTCGATGGGGCGACGGCGGGCGCTGCGGTGTGGCGCGAGCTGTTGGGGCGAGCGGATGAAAACGTCGTTGCATATGCCGTGATCGCGATTCGCGATGCAGTGCATGCGCCGCTGCTGCGCGAGCTGCTGGAGCAGCGGCGCGAACCGCTCATCCTCGTGAACGCCCTCAGCGCGCTGGGGCGGCTGCGCGATCGAGCGGCCATGCCCGCGATGCTCGCCGCGCTGGAAGACGCACGCGTCCGACCGCATGCGATCAGTGCTCTGGCCGATTTCGGCGATCCCGGCGCGATCCCGGCGATCGAGCGCTATCTAAATGACCGCGGCGATGCGTGGCCGGTCGACAACCATGGGCCGATGATGACTGTCGGCGAGGTGGCCGCCGAGGCGATCGCGAAGCTGCGGCAGGCCGGGGTCGACGGGTGGAGTGGCCGACCGGGGGCTGACGATCCGTCGTCGGTCGACCGCGATGATGGCACGATGGGGCGAAGCAGTGACGGGGTGCGGCGTGACCTCGGCGCGTCGTACTTCGGGCAGCGGCTGCTGGCTTATCTACCGCTCGTGATCGCCTGTTTCGAGTTGATCTGGGTCGGCGCGCTGGTGCAAGCCGGTCAGGCTACGCGCCAAGGCCGCGGGCCCACGACGGAGGACCATCGGCGCACTGCGGCGCTGGCGATCCTCCCGCCCCTGATCGGGCTGGCCCTCGGCGTTCTCGTGGCGGTGCGGGGTTGGCCGGCGAAGTGGTTGGATCGCGGCGCGCTAGTGATCGGTGTGCTGATTTGCGGGCTCTGGGCTTTTGGGTTCGCGGGGGATTTGCTGCGTTAGTTGCCGCGGAAGGGCCACGAACGGCGCGATCGCTTGCGCAACAGCCCGGGTGAGCCATCCGTCGCGACGGATCGGATCGGCGAGCCGGCTTTGGATTTGCTCTGGTAGAAGCGCTTCATTGAAACAGGCGCGCCGGCGATCGACGCTGCGTTCGAACATTCGAACGCAGCGTCGTTTGTCGCGATCTCGCGCTACCGGCCACCGCCAAAGGCGGCCTGCAACTTCGCGACGTCGAGCAGGTCGACCGCCGTGTCGCGAGTCAGGTCGGCATCAAAACAACCCGACAAGACTTCGACATCTGGGCCGGCCATGCACGCGGCGAGTAGGTCGAGGTCGGTCAGATCCACATCGCCGTCGCCGTCGATGTCGCCCGGCTGAAGCTGGCCATACGCCTCGAACTCGCGGAGCGCGCAGCCGCCGCTGGTTGCGCCCGTGTGGGCATAAAGGCGAATGTACTGCCCGACGGCGAAGAAATTGATGATTTCCGTACCGCCGGCGCCGCTCGTCGTGGAATAGACCGTGGACCACTGGACGCCGTCATCCGACACGTCGATGTCGTAGACCTGGGCGTATGCGCCGGCCCACTTCAACACCACCTGATTGATCTCGTGACGCTGGCCGAGCGATACCTCGAGCCACTGAGGATCGCCGGGTGCGCTGGCCCAAAGCGTATTGATGTCGCCGTCAACCGCTTCGGCGCCGTTTTGCGGACCGACGGCGGCAGTGAGCGAGACGTCGTCGAACGCGATGGTGGCGTTCGAGCCCAAGAACGCTCCGCCCGCCACGCGAAGCATGATCAGGGCCTTGTTGGCCCCTGCGGGTGCGATCCTGCCTGTGAAGCCGCGCTGAGCGTAATTTCCGGAAAGGCCGCCGCCGAGTTCCAGGAAGCCGGTGGAGCCGATGACGGCCCCCGCAGCATTGAGCCACTGCATGTTCATCTGCACGACCACGCCGGGGCCCAGCGCACCAATCCTGCAAACCTGCGCGGTGAAGTCATATGCACTGCCCGGCACGACGGAACCCGCCGCCGTGATCTGCTGTGCCACCGCGGCCGGACCGCCATTGGCAGCGCCCGCGACAGTCAGGAGCAGGTGCCAGGCGCCGCTATTAGGTTGCGTCGCGGCGCGCACCGTTGACGCTGTCGAGCTTCCGTTGGCAAACGCCAGTTGCTCCCAGCTAGTGGCACTGGCGCCGCTGCCCGCTTCAAAGCCGCCGTTGAGCGAGATCACGCCACCCGCGGAGGAAGACGTGGAAGTCGGCTTGCCCAAGGCGATGTTGCGCGGCGGGTTGGTCACCGTGACCGACACCTGGTCCGTGCCGGTCAGGCCTGAGTTGTCCGTCACCGTCAGCTCGAAGACATAGGTGCCCTCATAAAGGTCGCCGGCGGTTGTCGAAGCTGATGCGGGATTGGCGATGGTCGCCGTCGCCGGGCCGCTCAGTTGCGCCCAGTGATACGAAACAATTGTGCCGTCGGCGTCCGAGCCCGAACCGGAGAGAGTCGCACTATCGATCGGCAGCGCGACCTGCTGATCCGAGCCGGCATTGGCCGTGGGCGCCGGACTCGCAACCACAACCGTCACATCGTCGCTATTGGTGCGCCCCTCATCGTCCGTGACCGTCAGCCGAAAGACGTAGGTTCCGGTGATGAGATCGGACACATTCGCAAACGCGGTGTTTGCGCCGGTGAGCGTCGCAGTCGACGGCCCGCTGACCTGCGCCCAGGCAAAGCTGACAATCGAGCCGTTGTCAGTGCTCTGAGAGCCATCCAGAAGCGCGCTGTTGGCAGGGAAAATCAGGAGTTGATCCGCCCCCGCATTCGCATCCGGGTAGCCCGCACCGGTGGGCAACGCCGTTCCGCCGTTGAGAAAACAAACATCGTCGAACTCGATGCCCGAGATCGGGCCCGAAACGCCCAGAAGCTCGAAGAGCATGCTGACCTGGGTAAGGTCCACCGCGTCGGTGAAGTCGGACATCGGAATCTCGACCACATGCCATGCGCCGTTGCGCACGAAGCCGTACGGGTCGCTGCCGTTTGTGAAGGGGATCCACTTCTGGCCGATGTCGTTAACGTTGCCGCTGCGCATGCCGATTCGGAACGGCGCGGTGGAGCTCGTCTTCATCGCAAAACGCAGCTTGCTCTCGGGGAAGCGGAAGGCCGACAGGTTGTACTTGATCGTCGGCGTGAAGGCCGCGCCGAACCAGTTCAGACCGGGCGCCGACTGGAGTCGCAGGCTCGTTGCACCTTCATACGGCGTCGAGACGCCCTGCACGAGCGTGTTTTCCCAAATGAAGAACTGGCCGTCGACGCCGAGCTGGTAGTTCCCGGCGGTCTGGTGCGCGGCGTTTTCGGTGAAGACGCCGAAGTTCCCGTTTTCGGGAGTCGGCCGAGCGACGTCCGGCGTCCAGTACACATTGTCGATCGAAAAATTGACCGTTGATGCCGGAGGGTCGCCAGCAATCATGAATAGTTGGCTGACGGTCTGAAAGTCAACGTTGAGAAAGGCATTCAGCGGAATGACGACTTCGTGCCAATTGCCGTCGCGGACGAATCCGTAGCTGTTGTCGTTGGCCGTCAGCTCTACCCAGCTCTCGCCCGATGTGGCGCTCTTGATGCCGATCTTGAAGGTCTCCGTGGAGTTGCTCTTCATATGCAAGTGCATATGCCCGTCGGAGTAGTCCTGCAAATTGCGGTCGAACCGCGTGGAAAGAACGCCCATGCCCCACCATGTGCCCGCCGCCGCCGTCATGTTCCAGCCGTTGGCGCCTTCGTACGGCGCGCCGGCGACCTCCGTCAGATTATTCCACAAATATAGTGCGGCGTCCGTGTCATACTGCACCTGGTTATTGACCGGCGTCGTGTCGGTGAATACGCCGAAGGTCCCGGATTCCCGCGTCTGGTCGCCGAAGTAGAGTTGCGTGTTTCCGTTGTCGTAAATGCGAATGTAGTCAATGTACATTCGGGCGGGGAATGTGGCGGTGATCAGCGCCGGGTCGGTGATCTGAATAAAGTTCCAGCCGCCGACCGCGACGTTGGTGAGCAGGAACATCGGGGCGTGAAACTCTTCGAGGTCGTCCCCGACCGGATCGCTGATGTCGAGGGTCCAGTACAAATCGTTGTCCACAAACATCCGGATGTGTGTGGGCGTCCACTCCATTTTGAACAGGTGGTAGTCGTTGTAGAGGACGGTGGGGCGATCGCTGAAACCATCGTGAAGCGCGTATTCGTCATTAACTTCCCAGTGAGCGGCGCAGAGCGCGCGCCGATTGACGACGCCCGCCTGATATCCGTCCCGGCGACCGAACTCCATGAGGTCCACTTCGCCGGCGTCCGGCCAGCCGATCGCGCCGAAGTTCACCCCCATCATCCACAGGGCGGGCCATAGGCCATACTCGACATTGGGAAGCTTGATGCGTGCTTCGACGGTCCCATACTTGAATGAGAACCGGCCGTTGGTGACCAGCCGGGACGATGTAAACGCCTTGTCGCCGAGGTAATTCTCACGCCGCGCCTCGATCACGAGGCTCCCGCCGTCGAGGTAGACGTTTTCCGGACGCGCGGTGTAGTACTGCAGTTCGCCGTTGCCGAAGCCGCTCCCCCCGGTGTTGAAGGTCCACGTGGTGTAGTCGAGCTGCGAGCCGTCGAACTCCTCCGACCATACCAACGTCTGGCTGAAAGTTGCTGTTGCGAGGAACGCCGCAGCGATCAGCCCGGCGGTCAGGTTCAACACGCGACTCTTGTTCATGGTGATGAACCTCGAGATCTTTACTTAGAATTCCGAATTGAGTTGGCCAGGCTGCGCCGCCCGGCCTTAATCGATCATCCTACACCGCCAGTCGTCACGGGCGGGCCCAATTTTTCGCGTCTTTCTAATGTAGCGCGACATTGGTTCGAGGCGGTGCCCGAGACGACAGGCCCCGCCCACACTCACCGTCGAACAGCGTCGCAGCAGCTCGATTTCGCCAGCTGCCGCGGTTCAGCGAGATCCGCGAAGCCGACCAGCGACGATCTCAGAAGGCGGTTAGGTTTTTTGAAGGCGATCGTGGGGGTATCATCGGCCTCCCAAGAGTCGACAGTTCGAACGGGGCCGAATCGCCGTACAGGCTTTGCCCACGGGAGGTCACGGGAGCTCCGTCACACAGCCAGCCGCATCGACGTGATGAGAGTTCGATCGCCGGCGGTGCAGTTCTTGAGGTTTGCATGCAGTTGCAATGGAGTGTCGACCATGTTCTCGGCCTCGCGCCGGACGATGGCTCAGCGAAGGCTGGGCAGGCGCTGGCGCGCGCATCAAAATGGGGTGAGCTCGGCCAAGCGGATACCGCGGTCTGGGGTGCGATTCAGGGAAGCGGCAAAGACCCTTATCGCGTGCGCATCGACCTGACCGAGCCCGCCTTCAAGTGCAGCTGCCCCAGCCGCAAGTTCCCGTGCAAGCATGGCCTAGGCCTGCTGCTGATTCTTGCTCAGAGCGCCGATGCGATTCCGAAAGGCGAACCCCCGGATTGGGTGGCCGAGTGGCTGGCGCAGCGCGCAAAGCGCCAAGACACCAAAGTGGCGAAAGCCGCGGAGACGCGAGACGTCGATGCGGCAGCGCAAGCGAAGCGGGTCGCGAAGCGCGAGGCTCGTGTCGAGGACGGAATCGACGAGTTATCGCTCTGGCTGCGTGACCTCGTGCAACAGGGGCTGGGCGCCGCGCAGGTGCAACCGGAGTCCTACTGGGATTCGATGGCGGCACGCCTCGTCGATGCTCAAGCGCCCGGCCTGTCCCGACACGTCCGGAGATTGAGCGAGCTCATCTCATCCGGAGAGGGTTGGCAGGACCGATCGCTGGCGGCCGTCTCTCGAATGCACCTGCTGTGCGAGGCGCATCGCCGCATCGCCGAGCTGCCCGCGGATGTTCAAGCCGATGTGCGGATCGCAGTCGGCTGGACCGTGCCGAAGGACGAGTTGCTGAGGCTCCCGCGCCACGCGGACATCTGGTGCGTGCTCGCGCAGCGCGTCGAGCGAGAAGAGCAGCTTCGCGTGCAAAGGACGTGGCTCCTGGGCCTTGCGACGGGGCGGCCGGCGCTGATTCTGCAATTCGCCGCGGGCACGCAAGGTTTTGAGCAGTCTTTCCGGGTGGGGTCGCAATTCGCTTGCGAACTCGCCTATTACCCCGGTGCGGTTCCGATGCGGGCAATGCTCGTCGGCGAACGGAGCGATCCGATTGAGCCGCCAAAGCCGCTGGCGCAGGCGCCATCGCTGGCGGATGCGCTCGCTGAGTACGCCCGAGCGCTCGCCCGACAACCATGGCTGGAATCGTGGCCCATGCGCGTCAGCGGACTTGTGCCGACGATCCGCGGCGACTCCCGGAGACTATTTCTGCACGACCAGCGCGGCCGAGGGCTTCCGATCGTCGATCGATTCGCGGGCGCCTGGCACCTGCTGGCGATCAGCGGCGGCGCGCCACTTGAGGTGTTCGGTGAATGGGACGGCGACGCGTTACGCCCACTCGCCGCCAGATCGAAGGGCGACTCCTTCGCGTTTGCGCAAACGGAGACCGCCACCACACTCGTGAGAGTGGCATGACACAAAGCGGACCAACGCAACAGTGGCGACAGCTTGTGGCGGCCGCAGTGCTTGGCGCCGGCCGAGCCGGGGGACGATTGCCGCCGTTAGAGAGTGCGCCGGCGAAGCTGCTCGCGGAGCCATCTCCCGACGGGGCGTTGCATCTGTTGCAGGCTGCATCGGTGATGTCGATCTACGAACGCGCGGGCCGCCGACCAATGGCGGCGGCCGGTGAGGTCCTGCGTCCAAGTGAAAATGACACGACACCGCCGTGCTCGTTTCGGTCGGGTCAGCATCTTGCGAGAATCTTGTTCGGCGAATTCGGCTTTCTGCTCGAGGAGTGGTGCGCGCTCGCTGCAAAGCGCGGCGTGCGTGTACCCGATGAATTGCTTCCTGCGATGCTCAATCGGCTGGCGGCCGATCGCGACGGCGCGGGCAGCGAGTGGGCCGCCGTTCTCGGGCGACGTGGCGAATGGCTTGCCGCGCAAAATCCCGATTGGAAGCCGATCGTCTCGAGCCGGGCCGATGATCCCCAAGCGGTCTGGCAAACCGGCGAAAAAGCGCAGCGCCTGATGTTCATTCGCAGGATGCGCGCTGCGGATGCGCGCGGCGCTCGCGAGATGATCGCCCAAACCTGGGCTGCCGAAAGCGGGGACGATCGTGCGGAAATTGTGGCAGCGCTGGCAATCGGGCTCTCGCCGGAGGATGAGGCGTTTTTGGAAGCCGCGCTCGATGACGGTCGCAAACCCGTGCGTCAGGCCGCAGCAGATCTGCTGGCCCGCCTTCCGACGTCGGCGTTCTGCAAGCGCATGACGGATCGAGCGATGCCGCTGGTCACGCTGAGCTTGCAGAAGCGATTGCTCCGCGGCGCCACGGTGCAGCTCGAAGTCGCGCTGCCCGAAAAACCCGACAAGGCGTTGCTGCGGGACGGTGTCGAAAACAAGCGCAGTGGCGCGATCGGCGAGCGGGCCCATGTCCTGTGCCAGATTGTCGCCGCCACGCCGCTGGCCGCGTGGGAAGCCTGTGGGGCGCCCCCGGCGAAGATGATCGCCGCGGCGGCGGAGAGCGCGTGGCGCGAACCGCTTCTCAGCGGTTGGGCGAAGGCCGCAGCGCGGCAGAAATCGACTCCCTGGGCGGAACCAATCCTTCGGACCAGACTGGCGTCCGGCGATGACCTGGATTCGGAGGAATGCCGGCAACTCGTGCAAGCGCTCGACCCCTCGGACCGGGAGCGCGTGCTGACAGGCATATTTAAAGATTCGTCAATAGCCTTTGCGCACAGCGTGCCACTGCTCGACTGTTGTGAGCACGGATGGAGCCCCGCTTTCTCACACGCCGCGCTCGGCGCGATGCGAAGCTATTTCGGAACGAGCGAGGCCTACGCGGCACACGCGCTGCGCAGTTCGTTCAAGCAGCGGATCGCGCGGTACCTTTCGCCGTCGGTCGCGGTCGAACTCGAATCGGGCTGGAATCGCACCAACGCAAACTGGCACAAAGGCGATGAGGAACTGGTATCTGCGCTGGCCGCGACGCTGGCGTTTCGCCAAGCCATGCAGGAGGAGTTGAGCCGATGAAGAAAGATGGCACGCAAGCGGTCCTCCGCCGCCATGCCGAGGAGCAGTTCGCCGAGGAACTGGCCGCGCTCGCCAAGCAGGACGACCGCCAGCGGCCACCAAACTGGAAGCTCTCGCCGTGGGGCGTTGCGCACTACATTCTCGGCGGCAAGCTCGATCGGGGGATCGAGATCACGCCCAAGTACATCGGCAATCGCCGCCTGGTCGAAATCGCCATCGCGACGCTCGCCACCGATCGGGCCTTGCTCTTGCTCGGTGTGCCCGGGACGGCGAAGACCTGGTTGAGCGAACATCTGGCCGCGGCGATCAGCGGCGACTCCACTCTGCTGGTACAGGGCACCGCCGGCACCGCGGAAGAGACCATCCGCTACGGCTGGAACTACGCGCTGCTCCTGGCCAAGGGGCCGTCGCGCGAGGCGCTGGTGCCCAGCCCCGTGATGCGCGCCATGCAGGAAGGCAAGATCGCCCGTGTGGAGGAACTGACCCGCATCCCCGCCGATGTCCAAGACACGCTCATCACGATTCTGTCGGAAAAGACTCTGCCGATCCCGGAGTTGGACGACGAAGTGCAAGCGGTCAAAGGGTTCAATGTCATCGCAACCGCCAACAACCGCGATCGTGGCGTGAACGAGTTATCGAGTGCTCTGCGGCGACGTTTCAACACTGTGATACTGCCGACTCCCGCGACCGCGGATGAGGAAGTCTCAATCGTGAAGACGCGCGTCGAGGCCCTCGGCAGAGCGCTGGAACTGCCCGGCGACGCACCGCCCGTGGAAGAGATCCGCCGCATCGTCGCCATTTTCCGTGAGCTGCGCGACGGAAAGACGACCGACGGCAAGACCAAGCTCAAGTCGCCCTCTGGCTCGATGTCCACCGCCGAAGCGATCAGCGTGGTCAATAGCGGTCTGGCGCTCGCAGCGCATTTTGGCGATGGCAAGTTGCGCGCGGGTGACGTGGCTTCGGGCCTGACCGGCGCCATCGTGAAGGATCCGGTGCAGGATGCGATCGTGTGGAAGGAGTATCTGGAGACGGTGGTGAAGGAGCGGGAAGGGTGGTCGGATCTCTATCGGGCGTGTCGCGAAACACTCTGAGGATCGCATGCCCGACGTTTTCCGAGTATTCGGCGTTCGCCATCATGGCCCGGGCTCGGCCCGCAGCTTGCGTGCTGCGCTGGAGGCATATGAACCCGATGCGGTTCTGATCGAAGGCCCGCCGGATGCGAATTCGGCCCTGCCCCTCGCGGCTCAGGACGAAATGAAGCCGCCGCTCGCGCTCCTGGTTTATGTGCCGGATGAGCCGCAGCGTGCCGTCTTCTATCCCTTCGCCGCGTTTTCGCCGGAGTGGGTCGCAATCCGCCACGGACTGTCGCGCAAGATTCCCGTCCGCTTCATGGATCTGCCGCAAATCCATTGCCTTGGGAGCGAAAAGCCGCCTGCCAACGAGACGCAGTTCAACGCGCCGCCGCTGGTGGGCGAGCCGTCGCCCCCCAACGGGCAAGAGGCCGAAATCTGGCAGGATCCGCTCGGTCTGCTGGCCCAGGTCGCCGGATTCGAGGACGGCGAACGCTGGTGGGACCATCTGGTCGAATCTCGCCGCGACGAAAAGGGCGCGGTCTTCGACGCCATTACCGACGCCATGGCGGTGCTCCGCGAGGATCAAAATCCCGCAGGGCCCCGCCGCGACGAGGCGCGCGAGCGGCAGCGTGAGGCGTTCATGCGCAAGACCATCCGGGCGGCGATCGCGGAGGGGCACCAACGCATCGCGATCGTCTGCGGCGCCTGGCACGCGCCGGCGCTGCTCGACGTCGAAAAAAAAGGAAGCGCCGCCGCCGACAACGCGCTGCTGAAAGGACTTCCAAAGGTCAAAACCGCCGTTGCGTGGACGCCCTGGTCTTATGACCGACTCTCGTTCCGCTCCGGCTACGGCGCCGGCGTCGCGTCGCCGGCCTATTACGATCTTCTCTGGAAGTACGAGCAGCACGTCGCGATTCACTGGCTCACCCGCGCCGCACGGCTCATTCGCAAGCAAGACCTCGATGCGTCCAGCGCCCACATCATCGAGGCCGTCCGCTTGGCCGAAGCGCTCGCCGCATTGCGCGGGCGACCGCAGCCCGGACTCGACGAGTTGGTCGAAGCCGCGCTCGCCGTGTTGTGCAGCGGCAACGAAGCACCGCTGCAGCTCATCCGCCGCAAGCTGATCATCGGCGACCGCCTCGGCAGCGTGCCCGAAGATGCGCCGGCTACGCCCCTTCAGCAAAACCTCCTGGCGCTTCAAAAGCGGTTGCGTCTGCCGGCGACGGCCGATGAGCAGGATTACGACCTCGATCTGCGCAAGCCGCTGGACCTCGAGCGAAGCCGCCTGCTGCACCGGCTCAACCTCCTCAACGTACGCTGGGGCGACCAGCGTGAAGAACGCGGCAAGAAGGGGACTTTTCATGAATTCTGGCGTCTGGCCTGGAAGCCCGAGTTCGTGATCGAACTTATCGCCGCGGGACGTTGGGGAAACACCGTTGAAGCCGCCGCGTCCGCGTTCGCGGGCGACCGCGCTCTCCATGCCGACAGTCTCGGTACGCTGGTTGCGTTGTTGGATGACGCATTGCTCGCTGATTTGCCGGATGCGGTCGGCTCGCTTCTGGCGGCGATTCAGCAACACGCCGCCTTGGGAGGCGATGTGCTTCAGCTCATGGACGCGCTGCCGCCGCTGGCCCGTATTGGCCGCTATGGCAACGTGCGGCAGACCGATGTCGCCATCATCCTGAGCGTTGTGGAGGGCCTACTCACCCGGGTTTGCGTCGGAATCTCCGCCGCGGCCGGTTCGCTCGACGACGATGCGGCCCGCCAGATGTTCGCACGCATCAACGGAATTCACGACTCAATCGGCCTGCTCCAAAACGACGCGCAGCGCGACCAATGGCTGGCCGCTCTGAGCAAGCTGGCTGATCAATCCGGCCTAAACGCGCTCGTTGCCGGCCGCGCGGTGCGCCTCCTGCATGACGCTGGCTTCTGGCAACATGAGGAAGTCGGACGCCGGCTGAGCCTGGCGCTTTCCACCGGCAACGACCCTGCGCACGCGGCCGGCTGGATCGAAGGATTCCTCAGCGGCAGCGGCGCGCTCCTGATTCACGACGAACCAATCTGGTCACTCGTGGACAACTGGCTGAGCGACCTCGGACCAGATCACTTCGCAACGGTGCTGCCGCTGCTGAGGCGCACATTTGCGACGTTTCATGCCCCCGAGCGACGCCAGCTCGGCGAACGCGTGAAGAGCCGCAGCGGCGGAGCGCCGGTCGGATCGGCGCCTTCGGACGAGTTCGACTACGAGCGGGCCGACGCCGTCCTGCCGTTGTTGGCGAAGATTCTCGGTGTCCAATACCCATCCGCCGGGAGTGCGCAATGATCGATGCGAGCGAACGACAGCGCCGCTGGCGGCTTGTCCTGGGATCCGGACCGGCCGATGGAATCGGAATCTCCCTCGGCTTGGAAGACGCGACCGCCGACGCGGCGCTCGCCGCGCTTTACGATTCGCCGCGCAAAGGCGCACTTGGCCCGTCCTGTCCGAATGTCCCGCGTTGGCTCGGCGATATCCGGAAGTACTTTCCAAAGTCCGTCGTTCAGGTGATGCAACGCGATGCCCTCGAGCGGCTCGAGTTGCACAGCATGTTGACCGAACCGGAAACGCTCGAAGCGATCCAGCCGGATGTTCATCTCGTATCGACCCTTCTATCGCTGCGCGGTGTGCTGCCCGCCCGAACGAAGGAGACGGCGCGCCTGGTGGTTCGCAAAGTCGTCGACGACCTGCTGGCCCGCCTGAGCCAGCCCCTGCGACAGGCGATCAACGGGGCCTTGAATCGTGCGGCCCGCAACCGCCGCCCGCGACACAGCGAAATCGACTGGCACCGCACGATTCGCGCCAATCTCAAGCACTTCCAGCCCGATTACGGCACGATCATCCCCGAAACCCGCGTCGGCTTCGGCCGCAAGCGCACCTCGATGCGCGACGTGATTCTGTGCATCGACCAGAGCGGTTCGATGGCCGCCTCCGTGGTCTACGCCAGTGTCTTCGGCGCCGTCATGGCTTCGTTGCCGGCCGTCCGCACGAGTTTGGTCGTGTTCGATACTTCGGTGGTGGATCTCACCGACGAGTTGGACGACCCGGTCGAACTGCTGTTTTCGACGCAACTCGGCGGCGGAACCGACATCAACCGCGCCGTGCGCTACTGCGAGAGCATCGTCGCGAATCCGTCGGACACAATCCTGGTGCTTATCAGCGATTTGTTTGAAGGCGGCGTCGAGTCCGAGTTGCTGAAGCGCGCGGCCTCACTCGTCTCGTCGGGAGTGCAGTTCATCGCATTGCTGGCCCTCAGCGACGAAGGCGCGCCGGCCTTGGACCAGCGAGTCGCGGCGGCTCTTTCGGCTCTCGGCGTCCCGTCCTTCGCCTGTTCGCCCGACAACTTCCCCGACCTGATGGCGGCAGCAATCCAGCGCCGCGATCTGAATCAGTGGGCAGCGGAGCGCGGCATCGTCGCGTCGCGAAAAACGACTTGATTGCGGCTGCGTGACGGCGGCGACGACGAAGCGCTCCGCGGCAGCACACTCCAACTTCATCCGCTCGCAGTTCGCCTTTTCAGCGCGCAGGTTTAGGAGCGGCGAATGTCCGTTATGTCGCTCATACCTGGCTCGGCCTTACGAGAGAAGCGGGCTTGTTCATTTCGCCCTTCATGCGTGTCATGTCGGGCGATCCGATCAGGCGAAGCAGCGACGACGATCCCACCGGCGGCTCAGCCTGCCACGGGACCAAAAACGTGCGCTGTGCGTGACGATCGCGAACCTCCTCGATCAGCGCACGCTCGCCCGCGGCCCGCGCCCGGAGTAGCGGGTCGGTCGTGTGCGTGGCCGAAAGGCTGCCGTTGATGACCCAGGCGTACGGCTGAATCTCGGCCCGCCGCAAGTCAGCCTGGAGCCGTGACGCCTCCAGCACGGGCGTGTTCTCCGGAAGCGTCACGATGATGATCTTCGTGTACGACGGATCTTGGAGCTTCATCATCGGCGTCGTGATCCCGGAAACGTTGGAATCGGTGTTTGAAGGGGCCCCGGCCGCACGATGAACTTTGCCCATCTGCCGCATCATCTCACGGTGATACGAGCCGGTCGCGTCCAGCAGCAGCAGCGTGTGCCCGGTCGGAGCCGTGTCGATGATGACGAAACGCCGCCTGGCCTCATTCAAGACTCTGGCAAACGCCCGAAACACCGCGACTTCCTCGGTGCACGGCGACCGCAGGTCTTCTTCGAGAAGTGATAGACCCGCAGCATCCAGCGTTTTCGCCGAAGCGGCGAGTACGCCGTCGCGATACGCCTTAGTCTCCGCCACGGGGTCGATGCGATCGACGGTCAGGTTCGGCAGTGTGCCGTTGATGGCCGCAGTGATGTGCGCTGCGGGATCGGTGGTGGTCAGATGCACGGCGAGACCACGGCGGGCCAGTTCGACAGCGATGGCCGCGGCGATGGTCGTCTTGCCCACGCCACCCTTGCCCATCGTCATCACCGCGCCATGTCCCGTCGCCTCGATTTCGTCGATCAGATCGGCCAACGGAGGGAGATCAACCGCTTCGATCAACCCAGACGGCAGGTTACTGGACGCATCCGCCGAATCGTCGTCTCGGAGCATATTGCGAATCGCATCGACTCCAACGAGGTTGTGCCGCACGAGCGGAATCACCGAGCGCGGCAGCGATGCGATGCCGTCGGGAATTGCGAGCATTGCGGCGCGGTGGCGCGCCGCCATCGCATCGGCGATCACGTCGCCCGGCTGGTCGGGCGTGAACACGCCGTTGACCACCAGATGCTGATTCTTCAGTCCGAGAGCCGCAAGCTCGCTGCCACTGCGGTCAGCCTCGGCGAGGGCGCTGGGCTCGGCACGCGCGACCATCACGAACGTGGTTTGCCTAGCGTCGGCGAGGGCTGAAACCGTCGCCTCGTAACGCTCCTTCTGCGCATTGAGGCCCGAAAGTGGCCCCAGGCAAGATGAGCCGTTCGTGTTCGTATTCAGGAAATCCGACCATGCCGCTGGAAGGGCCAGCAGGCGCAGCGTGTGACCGGTTGGCGCTGTGTCAAAGACGATATTGTCGTACTCGCCGGCGATCGCGTTGTTGGTGAGTAGTCCGGTGAACTCATCAAACGCCGCGATCTCTACAGTGCAGGAACCCGAGAGCTGTTCCTCCATGTGCCGAACAGCGTCTTTGGGCAACACGCCGCGGTACGGCCCGATGACACGCTCGCGGTAGGCGCGCGCCGCGGCCTCGGGATCGACGTTCACAGCGGCCAGCCCGGCGACGCCGGGCACCGGCTTTGGCGTATTCAGGAGCCGGATGCCGAAGACATCGTCCAGATTCGAAGCCGGGTCGGTGCTGACAAGCAGCACCCGCTTTCCGCGGTCCGCGAGGTTCACCGCAACGGCGCAGGCGAGTGAGGTCTTTCCGACGCCTCCCTTGCCGGTGAAAAAGAGATATCGGGTCGGCGATGTAATGAAATTCATGATGACACCTTCGATCTGGCGATCGGTTTTGCACTCGACGGCGCGTATGTGAGTCCTCGATTCATGAGCACTCGCCCGGACCACAGCAGCACCCACCGGCCCTTGGCGCGGCAGGTGACACTGAAAGGATCAGGCCCAAACGGCTGCCGAGTTGTTCCCGGCTCGGGTACTGACGCTCCGCGACGATCTGGTCATTCACCATCACGATGGGCAACACGTCGGCGCCGCGCGAGTTCATCGCCTGCATGACCGTCGCATCCTTCGCGAACTTGTCGGGTTGCTGCGACAGACTGAAGCGTTCAACAACCACGCCCTGACTCTGGAGCCATTGCAGGTCGGCGGCAAAGCGTGCGAGTGCCGGATCGGGCTCCGGGCCACACAAGCCTGTGGAGCAGCACATCGGGGGATCAAAGACCTTGACGGTAGGCATCGCATTCTCCTTCGACAGCACGTTTTGCTCACGAAAACAGCAGATAAACTCCCACGAGCACGATCAGGACACCGGCAATTCGACGCAAAACGCCGGCGCTGCGGTTCCACCCGCGCGAGTCAGCCAATCGCTGCACAAATCCCCTCGAAGTTCCGCTGGCCAGCACGAGTCCACAATGGCCCAGACTGTACGAGACCAGCAGCACGGCTCCAAAGGCAGCGCCGCTGAGCGGGACAATCGCTAGTAACGCCAGCAGGACCGGCCCCGCGCAGGGCAACGACACCAAACCGAAGAGCAGGCCGAGAAGCAGCGCTCCGATGAAGCCCTTCTGCTTCGGCTGCACGCCGGCCGGGGCGGGAAGTTGAATGTCCAGAAAACCGACCAGCTGCAGCCCCATGAGCAGGCAGACCGCAGCGGCGACGTAGGACCACCAACCGGCCTTCAACACCGAGCTTGCCGCCCATGTCGCGAGAAAGAGAACCGCGAACATCATGGTTAAGCCAATACTGAAAGTCAGCGACAGCAGGAACGAGCGGCGAATGCTGCGAGATTGCTGGCCCGCGACGTAGCCGACCATGAGCGGCACCATTGCCAGTACGCAGGGATTTGCGG
>JALHOX010000027.1:0-18755 GCA_022842805.1 Phycisphaerae bacterium
TTAAAGAGGCGCTGCAAAAGTGCGTACGCTCGATGGAGATCAAGCGATTCGGCCTGGGGCTCGACGCCAACGATCGCTGGCTGGTGGAAGAGACGCGCATTCGGCGGCGCGAGGAATTGCAGGACGAGCTGTCGGCGGTGGTGGGCGGTCGCGCCAGCGAGGCGCCGGCGGACACCGAAGAGGAGCGTGCGGCGCGCTGGCCGATCCCCGAAGAGACGCTGATTGAGAAGCTGCGTGTTCCCGCGCAGGGGCGGCTCTATTACATCCGCTATGCCCTGAAGCACGGCATGAGCGTTGAGCGCATCTGCGAGCTTTCGGGCATTGATCCGTGGTTCGTCGAGAACATCCGCGAGCTGGTCGCGTTTGAGAATGAGCTGCTCGAGGCCCGCCCGCGTGTTCGCAAGCATCTGGCCAATCTGCTGCGCGAGCGCGACGCCGGCGGGGATCATGCGGCGGATGAGCCGTTGCCGCCGATGAGCGCCGCGGCCAACGGCGGCCAGGCGGTCGCGGCTGCGATCGACGGCGATGAGGCGGCGCTCTTGATGCGAGCGCGGAGCCTGGGCTACAGCGAGATGCAGCTCGCGAACATTTGGGATGTGACCGCCGACCAGGTTCGGGCGCTGTTGAAGCTGAGCGGTTTGCAGACCCGCTATCGCCTGGTCGACACCTGCGCCGCCGAGTTTGAGGCGGCGACGCCCTACTACTACGGCACGGCGGAGTGCGCGGCGGTTAACAGCGCGATGGCGGTCGGCGGCGCGCGATCGGGATACTCGGTTTTGCCTGATGAGCTGCGCGAGTCGAATCGTCCGCGGGTGGTGGTGCTGGGGGGCGGGCCGAACCGCATCGGGCAGGGAATTGAGTTTGACTATTGCTGTGTTCATGCGGCGCAGGCGGCGCGCGAGCTGGGCTATGACGCGGTGATGGTGAACTCGAACCCCGAAACGGTGAGCACGGACTATGACACCAGCGACATGCTCTTTTTTGAGCCGCTGACGCATGAGGATGTGCTGAATATCTGTGAGCGGCTGGCGAAGCCGGGGAAAATGCAGAATGACGAAGGCAGAATGCAGAAGGGCGCTTTGCCACTCGGCGCGGCTTCGCGCCGCGACAGCGCTGCTGCATCGGGCATTCTGCATTCTGGGTTGCTCAAGGGCGCGATTGTGCAATTTGGCGGACAGACGCCGCTGAATCTCGCGCGTGGTCTGCAGCGGGCGGGCGTTCCGATTCTGGGTACGTCGCCGGACGCGATTCATCGGGCGGAGGATCGGGAGGAGTTTGCGCGGATCATTCAGGATCTGGGCTTGCAGCAGCCGCCCAGCGGGATCGCCCGCAACTTTAAGCAAGCCAAGGAGATTGCCGAGCGCGTCGGCTATCCGGTGCTGGTTCGTCCGTCGTATGTTCTGGGCGGGCGTGCGATGGAGGTCTGCAATGCGGAGGCGGAGCTGCGGCACTACATGACGCACGCCGTGGCGGCTTCGGGCGATCATCCGATTCTGATCGACCGTTTTCTGAGCGATGCGATTGAGGTCGATGTCGACGCGGTGTGCGATGGGCAGCGGACGGTGATCTGTGGCGTGCTGGAGCACATTGAGGAAGCCGGTATTCACTCCGGCGATTCGATGATGACGCTGCCGCCCTATTCGCTTTCGGCGGCGATTGTGCAGCAGATGTGTTACGCCGTGCGGCGGCTGGCGATTCGCATCGGCGTGATCGGGCTGATGAACGTGCAGTTTGCGATCAAGGATGACGACATCTATGTGCTGGAGGTGAACCCGCGGGCGTCGCGCACGGTGCCGTTCATCTCAAAGGCGACGGGCATCCCGTGGGCGCGGGTGGCGGCGAAGGTGATGCTCGGTAAGACGCTGGCGGAGCTGGGCGTGACCGAGGCGCCGCCGCGGCGACACATTGCGGTGAAGCAGTCGGTCTTTCCCTTCGACAAATTCCCCGGCGTCGATGTGGCGCTGGGCCCCGAGATGCGCAGCACGGGCGAAGTGATGGGCATCGACGAGCGGCTGAGCGTGGCGTTTGCGAAGGCGATGATGGCGGCGAGCGTGACGCTGCCGCTGGAGGGCAAGGTGTTTGTCTCGGTCAATGACAAGGACAAGCCGTTTATCGCGGCGGTGTGTCGGCCGCTGGCGCAGCTTGGGTTTGAGTTGATCAGCACGGAGGGGACGGCGCGGACGCTGCGCGGGGCGGGGCTGAAGTGTGAGGTGGTGCAGAAGATCCGCGACGAAGCCGGGGGTGTGACGCCGCTGGATCTCATCGAGAGCGGGCAGATCAAGCTGGTGCTGAATACGCCGGCGCGGACCGGCAAGCAGACCGACGAGGGCAAGATTCGTGCGGCGGCGGCGTCGCACCGCATTCCGATCGTGACGACGATCACGGGCGCGCGGGCGGCGGTGGCGGCGATCGCCGCGTTGAAGCGGCGGACGTGGGATGTGCATGCGCTGCAGGATTTGATTGCGTGAAGTGAGTTTTGCCGCTGCGCAGAGCGCGGGTCGACTTGCCAATCTTTGCCACGGCGTGATGCGTCGAATCGGGCGAGCGACTCGCGATCGGCGGGGGCGGTGGGAGTGTTCGAAGCGCCTGGTGGTGGGCCGTTCGCGCTCCCGCAATAGATCTCTATGCGCCTTCGGCCGCCGGAGCTGCGCGGCGTTGCGCGATGAGCGCGGCGCACGTATCCAGAAGCCGGCGCCGGTCGATGGGCTTGGTTGCGAATTCGTCGCAGCCGGCTTCGAGGCAGCGGGCTCGATCGTCGCTCATGGCGTGCGCGGTCAGGGCCAGGATCGGCGTTTTCACGCCCGATTGTCGCAGCCGCCGGGTTGCTTCGTAGCCATCGAGCACGGGCATCTGCATGTCCATCACGATCAGGTCGAACGGGCGGCGATGTTGGTTGGCGGCGACGACGGCGGCGCAGCCTTCCTGGCCGTCGGGGGCCAGCGTGACTTCGGCGCCGGCTTTTCGCAGCATGGCGGAGATGAGCCGCTGGTTGTCGGGGCCGTCTTCGACCAGCAGCACGCGCTGATTGGCCAGTGGCGCCGGGGCGGGCCTGCGCGGTGTGGCGACGGCGTCGGATTGGGCGGGGACGTCGGGTTGATGCGTGGCGGGGCCGATGGCGGGGAATTCGCCCGCGTAGGTACGCAGCCGGATCGCGGCTCGTGGTCCGGGATCGACGGTCAACGTGAAGGTGCTGCCCTCGCCGGCGACGGATGAGACGTTGACTTCGCCGCCGAGGAGCGCGGCCAGCTCGCGACTGATGGCAAGGCCCAGGCCGGACCCGCCGAAGCGGCGGGTGGTGAATTGGTCCGCCTGTTCGAAGGGCCGGAAGAGTCGCGACTGGGCTTCGGCGGAGATGCCGATTCCGCTGTCGACGACTCGCAGGCGGAGCGGGCCGGCGACGGGATCGGGATAGTCGAGAATGAGGCGGACTGTTCCGGCGCTGGTGAACTTGATCGCGTTGCCCATGAGATTGACCAGTACCTGCTTGATCCGCATGGGGTCGGATTCAATCGTCTCGGGCACGGGGCCATCGATGTGCAGCTCGCAGCGCAGGCCCTTGATCGCGGCGCGCGGCGCGAGCATGTGCAGCACTTCGTTGGCGAGTTCGGCGGGTGAGACGCGCACCTTTGTGACCGCGAGTTTTCGGGCCTCTATGCGGGAGAGGTCGAGGATGTCGTTGATCAGTCCGAGCAGGTGCTCGCCGTTGCGGCTGATGGTCTGCGAGATGTCGCGTGTGTGCGGATCGGCGTCGGACTCGTCTTCATCGATCAGCATTTCCGAGAAGCCGATGATCGCGGCCAAGGGTGTGCGCAGCTCGTGGCTCATTTTGGCGAGGAAATCGCTCTTGGCGCGAGTGGCCTGTTCGGTGGCCTTGATGGCGGCGGAGAGCAATGCGTTGTTGTGTTCCATCGCTTTGGCGTAGTGCTCGCGCTGCTCGCGGACGCGGCGTTCATGATTTCGAACGCCATAGACCACAAAGGCGGCGACCGCGCTGATCAACAGGGCGGGGATGAGTCCCTGCAGCAAGGCCTGTCGCACGCCGGTGAGCCGGGTCGCGAACTCGGACGCGAGCATGTCAACGCCGACGACAGCGACGACGCAGCCGTCGCGATCGATGAGCGGCGCATAGGCTGTCAGGAAGGTGCCCCACTTGTCGGTGACGGGCTCTGCGAGTGCGAGGGCTTCGCCCGACTGGAGGACTTCGAACAGACGCGGGTCAACGTCGTCGAACTCCTCCATGAGGCGGGCCTGGTCGATGACGCCGTCGCCGTCGGCGTCGATGGGCTCGGCGGTGTCGAGGACGAATCGCACGACGCCGTCGACGACGCGGGCGGTGTAGATGTACTTGATGTCGGGGGCGCAGCGATGCAGATGCTCCAGCGGGGCGATGATTCGCTGATACTCATCGCCATTGTGCTGGGAGGCGTCGCGGAGCGTTTCGTGATCGGCGACATCGATGCAGGACGCGGCGGCCTGCGCGAAGCGGACCAGCCCGGAGCGGACTTCGTCGATCTGGGCGTGGTAGGCGGCGTGGTAGAGCCAGCACAGGCTTAGGACGGCCGCGGCGAATGCGGCTGCGCCGGCGGCCAAGCCGTCGGGCAGCGGGCCGCGGCAGTGTCGGCCCACAAAACGGATCGCCCCTAGGATGTGCCGCCGTAGGTTCATCTGACCCAGTCGAACGAGACGTGGGAGGAGCCGCGCGTGCGACGCGTATCGTGTGAGTGTCCGGCCCCGGCACCATCCAATTTGATCGGTAGGAAACTCGCGGCCACTGATTGATTCGGACGGCTTTCAGGCGCAATTGAAAACAGCCGAATTGCCGACCTGTTTTGAGCGGTGCAGGCACGAGTTGTTTCGTCCGGCTCGGCGATTTCGGACAGGTGTTGGACTGGATTTCGGCGCGAGGGTGAGGGGCGTCTCGCCGCACGAGGTCCGGTAATAAGCATCTAGTGCAGGCACGCAAAATCGCATTGTCGAAGCGCGCGGTGGGGACGTAGGATGAATCGGAATTGATTTCAGACGTTCGTGACCCGTGTCGGCCGTTGCTCGCTCCCGCCCAACGTGCTGCCGCAAACGATGCGCGCCACCTGCGGGTCTAGCTGTGCTGGTGTCTGATCGAAGGCCCATTGTCGGCCGACGAGCAGCGTGTTTTCGTCATTCGGTTTGTTCCTTCACATCGATCGAGGATTTGTATGCGCCTCCGCGCCCTGCTTTGCAACGCTGTGTTCGGGACCGCTTTTGCCGCGACGTCGGCGTGGGCCGTCGAGACGGACCGCGCCTCGCGGCCGATGCCGATTGCGCTGGACGAAATTCGGAATCTGAGCGTTTCCACGACGGGGCAGGTGATTTCTGATCAGATCATCGGCCTGGGCGGCAACAGCGCCCGCGGCGCCGGGTGTCAGCAGATTGCTTCGCACACGGACGCGGCCTTCTCCGGCAGCGGGCAGTTTGTGCTGCAACTGGGCTTTGTGGATGACGAGGTAGCGGCGGCGTCGTATGTGATCCCGGCCAATCAGTTTCCGATTCGGCTGGAATCGATCGAGATGATCTTTGGCACGACCAACGCCACAGTGCAAACCAGCACGGCGTGGACGGTGTTTATCTGGCAAGGGCTGCCCAACACCGGCACGATCGTCGGGCAGTTCTCGTCGGGCGACGGCATTTTGCCGGAGATGATCATCGGCCCCGGTACGGCGGCGTTGAACCTGCAGATCGTCGTCGACCCTAACGACCCCGAGCAGATCATCATTCAGAACGACGGCAGCGCGACGTTTAGTGTGGGGGTGCGGATCGACGAACACCATGCCCCGCCCTCGTTGCCGTGCTTTATTCCGCCGCTGGAGAATCAGAACGCCTTTCCGGCGACGGATACGAGCGGTTTGCTGTCGCCGCAGGGCAACTGGCTGTTTGGCATCAATTGCGGCGCCTTCGGTTGTCCTGCCAACGGCGGCTGGGCGCGTTTTAGCCAGCTTCCGGCGGGGTGTCGCCCTTCGAATGACTGGGCGTTGCGGGCGACGTATACGCCGACGAGTTGTCAGCCGGGCGTGGGTGCGTGCTGTCTGCTGACCGGCGTGTGCGATATTCGGCTGCAAGCGGATTGTGCTTCGAACGTGGGCATCTACCAGGGCGACGGCACGAACTGTCAGACTGCGAGTTGTCCTCAGCCGACCGGCGCGTGCTGCTTCCAGGCGACCGGCGGATGCATCAATCTGACCGCGGACAATTGCTCGCGGGCCGGGGGCGTGTACTCGGGCAACGGCACGGCTTGCGGCACGACGGTTTGCTTCCCGACCGGTGCGTGCTGCTTGCCGGCGGGCAACTGCATTGGCCCCGTTTCGCCGGGCGACTGCGCGGCGCAGGGCGGCACCTTCCGCGGGAACAACACGAGCTGCGCGACGCAGAATTGCCCGCAGCCGACGGGCGGCTGCTGCTTCCCGAATAACTTCTGCCTGGTGCTGACTCAGGTGGAATGCGGCACCGCCGGCGCCACCTGGCGCGGGGCAGGCACGAATTGCGATGGGCCCGCGCCGTGTGCTACCGGCCCGACCTGCGGCCCGTGTGCCGACTCCAACTGCGACGGTTTCGTGACGGTGGGCGACATTGGCTATTTCGTCGACGCGGTCGTGGGCGGACAGACGGCTTGGGCGAACCGCTTCGGCGGGACGGCGCCGTGTGACTTCGTCTGTGCGAATGACGCCAACGGCGACAACTTTGTGACGGTCGGCGATATCAGTGCGTTTGTGCAGGCGGTGAGCAGCGGGCAGCCTTGCCCGGGCTGATCCGCGGATGAACGTTGGATTTTTGGCGCCTTGGGAGTGCGGGCGATCGGCCCGCACTTCCTGGCGCCTGTAAACGTCTGCTCGACGGCGCGACTTCGCCGACGTCATTTCTCCGTCGACTTTGCGATTTCGCCGAATCTTTGTGAATTGTTGCCGATGTCGAGGTCTTCGCCCGCAAGGGCTGGCGTTGGTTGCCACGGGCGCACGCCCGTGGATATGGTCGCGGCGCACGTTTTCGCCCGTCAGGGCAAGCGGAGCGCCATCACTGGAACACCTCCCCCTCATCCAACTCGATCCCGTGCTTACGCAGCAGTGCGAGGAACTCGGTCTGGAAGTCCATCCGCTCGTGATGCTGCTTCTGTAAACGAATGTAGGACTCCACCGCCTCGACGTTCGAGCGGCTCACCGTGAATCCGCCATATCCGTTTTGCCATGCAAATTCGCGTTGCTCGGCGAAGGTCTCATGGAACCAGCGCGACGAGCGCGTCTTTACATGCCGCACCAGATCGGAATGGGCCAGGTCGGCGCGATAGCGCACCAGGAGATGAATGTGATCGGGCATTCCGTTCACGGCGATCAACTGACAGCGCAGGTCGCGCACCAGTCCGCCGAGATAGGCATGCAGGCGCTCCTCGATCTCGGGCTTGATTAGAGCCCGCCGCTCGAG
Organism: Phycisphaerae bacterium; assembly: GCA_022842805.1. Classification (GTDB taxonomy): domain Bacteria; phylum Planctomycetota; class Phycisphaerae; order UBA1845; family Fen-1342; genus JALHOX01. The sequence continues at coordinate 7,447 of JALHOX010000027.1, forward strand.
GGTGCTGAAGACGACGTGGTAGTAGTTCTGCGTCCAGGCGCCGGGCATTGCGAAGTGCTCCGCTACGACGAGCGATCGTAGCGAACCTCGACCTTCGCTTGCCCTGACGGGCGAGTACCTCCGCTGCGACATAAACCACGGGCGTGCGCCCGTGGCAACCAACGCGGGCCCTGACGGGCGAAGACACGACGATGCTGCGCGGTCCGCGCTCCCCCAAACCGCCTTTCCGCATGCCCCGCGAAGCTTCGTTGTTGCGCGACGCACCCAACCGCGTTACTACGCGGTCCCTCAAGCGACTGCCCCGCCCCCCGCGCTCTACACTGCAACGGCACGGCGCTGCCCGCACTCCCCACTCAGCGGCGGTTCGCTCCCCCAAATCAGCCGCGATAGCGCCCTTCCGCCCGTTCCAAACCAGCCTGAAAGTTATCCTGGCCCCGCGGCGATCCGAGCATAGACTATGAACAGAGGGATTCGAGGTGCGCGCGGAAGGTGCGCGACGGGTCTCGGATGTCGCTCGCGATCGGAATCGCAAGCCTTTGTGCCTGGCGAATTTAGGCGAGAGCGCGATGGCCAAGATCTGCCCCAGATGCCGAGTCGAAGTCGCTTCGCAAGCCAAGTTTTGCGGACGTTGCGGACTGGTTCAGCCGATGAATGGCGGACAGGCGGGTCGCGTTGCCGAGCCGGGGGCGCTGCCCGTGCCGGCGGGCTATTTGCCGGTGGGCGAGGCCAGCGACCTGCACTATGCGTGGACGGGCGCGTGGGGGGCGCAGCGGCTGATCGGCACCGAGCCGATTACGCTGCGGGTGTTCAACGCGGGCTATCCGCTGCAGAGCGTGCGACTGCGGGCGAGCGGGACGGCGGCCGGCGGCAGCGCGGTGTATCAGCGCGAATTTGAAATTGAATCGCTCGGCAAAGGCGAGACCTGGACGGCGGAAATCCCGTCTTACGAGATCGCCGAGCCGTTGATCGAACTGGCGGTCGGGTTGGTGGACGCGACGTTCGCATGGGCCGGCTGAGAAGCCGCGGTCCCATTAGCGGAAAGGACGATGGTCATGCCATACGTACTGTTCGGATTGCTGGTGTTCGGCGGCCTGGTGATTCTCTTCTCGGGCCTCTTCCAGGTGCAGCAGCAGACGCACGCCGTGATCGAGCGCTTCGGGAAATTTCTGAAGATCGCCGGCCCCGGTCTCAACTTCAAGATCCCGCTGATCGACACGGTGGCGGGCCGCGTGACGCATCGCGTGCGCGAGCTGGAGATCAAGATCGAGAGCAAAACCAAGGACGACGTGTTCGTCGACCTGCTGATCGCGGTGCAGTACTTCGTCGAGGAAGACGACAGCGCGGTGAAGCTGGCGCATTACAAGCTGACCAACCCGCATCAGCAGATGAGCTCCTACGTCTTCGACACGGTCCGCGCCCTGGTGCCCGAGATGCTGATCGACAACGTCTTCGCCGAGAAGGAGAAGATCGCGGCGGCGGTGAAGGATCGGCTGGAAGAGACGATGCGCCAGTTCGGCTTCACGATCCTGCAGTCGCTGGTGAATGACATTCAGCCGGACCACAAGGTGAAGGACGCGATGAATCAGGTCAATGCGTCGGCCCGCCTGCGCGAGGCCGCCCGCAACGAGGCCGAGGCGCAGAAGATCCGCGTCATCGCCGCGGCCGAGGCCGAGGCCCGCGCGAAGGAGCTGCAAGGCGTTGGTATCGCGCGTCAGCGACTGGCGATTGCGAACGGTTTGAAGGAGTCGGTCCATGCCTGTGCGGAGGCGGGCATTTCGTCGAACGAGGCGACCCGCATGGTGCTGCTGACCCAGCATTACGACACGGTGGCGGCCGTGGGCGCCCATAGCCGCAGCACGGTGATGATGGTGCCCTATGGGCCGAACGGTATGGCGGGTGTGAGCGAGCAGATCATGCAGGCGCTGATGGTGCAGCATGAGCTGGGCGATGGCGGCCGGGCGGCGGCGCCCGCGAAGCTGCCGCAGCAAACGGCCAAGGGGCAGACGCAGCAGTCGGCGACGCCGCAGGCTTAGTTGCGAGCGTGACTGATTGGGCGGCGGCTGCGTTCGCGCGGCCGCCGCGTCGTTTTCCCGCCCTTTCGAATTGAAAGGGCGCGCTCGGACCGCGGGCGGGCGTTGCCGGGGACGGACGTTTTCGGGGTGGATCGAAGTTCTCGATGCCGCGGGTCTCGGCTGCGTCCCTCTTCCCTATACTTCCCCCCTTCGCCGCAATTCGTCGTCCGGCATGCGCTGGTCCGTGGCGGCTGATCGGGAGTTGTTTTTCGATGTCGCGAGTCTCGTCGAACCGTCGTCGCGCTGCCGCGCCTGCCGCTGACAACCTGTGGGATCGTCTGCGGCGGCTGGCGATGAACCTGTGGTGGACCTGGAACCCGGATGCGCAGGCGCTCTTCGCCTCGCTCGATCCGGCGCTCTGGAACGCCTGTCAGCACAATCCGCTGGCCTTGCTGGCGCGGCTCTCGGATTCGCAGCGGGCGTGGCTCTTGAGCGATGACACGCTGCGCGTTCGGCTGGAGCAGTGCGAGGCGGCGCTGGGGGAGTATCTCGCTTCGCCGACGTGGTTCTCTGAGACGGCTACGCCCGCGCAGCGGAAGATGCGGGTGGCGTATTTTTGTGCCGAGTTCGCGCTGCACGAGAGCTTTGCCCAGTATGCGGGCGGGTTGGGCGTGTTGGCCGGCGATCATCTGAAATCGGCCTCGGACCTGGGTGTGCCGCTGGTGGCGGTGGGCATGCTCTATCGCTGTGGGTATTACCAGCAGCGCATTCGTCCCGACGGTACGACCGGCGTCTATTACCCCGAATATGACTTTGCGGAGCTGCCCGTCACCGACACCGGCAAGACGATCGTGTTGCCGATGCCGGACGGAAAGTTGACCGCGAAGATCTGGCGGGCGGAGATCGGGCGGACGCGGGCGTATCTGCTCGATACGGACCTGCCGGCCAATACGCCGGCGCAGCGGGCGATTACGCGGCATCTTTACGGCGGGGACAACGAGACGCGCATCCAGCAGGAGATATTGCTGGGCTGCGGCGGGATGTTTGCGCTCGACGCGGCGGGCGAAACGCCGACCGTGCTGCATCTGAACGAAGGGCATGCGGCGTTTGCGGCGCTGGAGGCGTTGCGGCGGGAGCTGAAGCGCAAGGCGGGTGCGAAACAGGCGACGCCCGCGGCGCAGTGGAACCGGGCGGTCGATCGCGTGCGCGGCAAGACAGTATTCACGACGCACACGCCTGTGCCGGCGGGGCACGATCGCTTTTCCGCGGAGCAGATGGATCGCTACTTTGCCGATGGGCCGGCGGCGCTGGGCATTTCGCGCGAGGAGCTGCTGGCGCTGGGGCGGGAGCGGCCGGGCGACCCGACCGACTCATTTTGCATGACGGTGCTGGCGCTGCGGCTGGCGGGCCATTGCAACGGCGTGAGCAAGCTGAACGGTGACGTGGCGCGGCGGATGTGGCGACACCTGTTCGACGCCAAGGGCAATATTCCATCGAAGCCGCTTAGCAACCCCGTGGGCGAAAAGACGGCGGACCCGAAGCGCGTGCCGATCGGGCATGTGACGAATGGCGTTCACAGCGAGACGTGGCTGGCGCCGGAGCTGCGGCCGCTGTATGACAAATATCTGAAGCCGGCGTGGGTTGGGGCGGGGCCGGGTGATGATTGGTGGCGAACGGCGGGACGCATCCCGGCGGGCGAACTCTGGGCGGCGCGGCGCATGTTGCGCGAGCGGCTGGTGCACTACATCCGGCGGCGGATGGTGGAGCAACTGACAAGGCGCGGCGCGGGATCGGCGGAGATCGCGGCGGCGTGGGAAGCGTTCTCGGCGGATGCGCTGACGATCGGCTTTGCGCGGCGTTTTGCGACCTACAAGCGGGCGCCGCTGGTGTTTAGCGATCCGAAGCGGCTGAGCGCGATCTTGAACAACCCGAAGCGGCCGGTGCAGCTTGTTTTCAGCGGCAAGGCGCACCCGGCCGATCGCGAGGGACAGGCCTTTGCGCAGCGGATTCACGAGTTTTCGCAGCAGCCGGCGTTTGCGGGGCGGGTGGTGCTGATCGAGAACTATGACATGGAGACGGGGCGGATGTTGACCAGCGGCTGCGATGTGTGGCTGAACAACCCGCTACGCCCGCGCGAGGCGAGCGGCACGAGCGGGATGAAGCCGCCGCTGCACGGCGGGTTGAACTGCTCGATTCTGGACGGCTGGTGGCCGGAGGCGTTTGACGGCGTAAACGGCTGGGCGATCGACGACGGCAAGAGCGAAGAGAGCGGCCCGAAGGTTGATCAGCGCGATGCGCAGGCGATTTACCGGCTGCTGGAGCGCGAGATTGCGCCGGACTTCTATGCACGCGACAAATCGGGCGTGCCGCAGCGGTGGGTGAAGCGGATGGTCGCGTCGATGAAGACGGTCTGCGGCGCTTTCAGCACGGCGCGGATGGTCGGCGAGTATGCGATGAACTACTACCTGCCGGCGCACGGGAGGTAAGCAGGTGTTTTGTGTCGGGGCCGGCGGGAGGTTGCCGCCGGACTCGGCTTGGCGGGTGCGAGACGGCTTTGGATGCGCGGGGGCGGGCCGGGCTCTTGCCGGCGCGGCCCTGTCAGAATTTGTCGCTTGTTCTCCAAGTCCCGTACTCCTATGATCTTGTGAACACCCCGCGCGGGCGAGCGCAGGCGGGGCGGGCGTTTGCCGATTGAGGCGTAGCAACTTGCGAAACCGTTCCACACCCATTGCGCAGTGGCTGATCGCCGCGTCGCTCGGCGCGATTGCCGCCACACTGATTACGCGTAGCAACATTGGTGACGCAACCGCTTTCGCCCAGAATGCGCCGGTGGCGGGGGCGCGGGGCGTGTTCGCGTTTACGGGGCAGCTCGACGGGGAGCACCAGGGGCTGTTCATGCTCGACATCGAGCAGGGCACGATCTGGGTTTATGAGATTGAATCCAACGGGGGCACGCGCAAGCTGAAGCTGACGGCTTCGCGATCGTGGCTCTACGACCGCTATTTGAAAAACTTCAACTGCCTGCCGCCGACCTACAAGGATGTGCAGGAGTTGGTCGCGCGGGAGCGCGCGCAGTACAGTGCGCTGCGCGGCGAGAGCGGCATCGCCGACGAGTCGGAGATGCGTCCTGCCGGTGCGAAGCCGGCTGTTGATCCGTCTGTGTCGCCGAACTGAGTCAGAGAGCCACCTCGAGAGGAATGCCCGGAAATGGCAAAGCCTTTTTACTCGCTCGAAGAAGTGACCAGCCTGCTTGGGAAGAGCCAGGCCGATGTGACCGCGCTGGTGCGCTCCGGCGCTCTGCGTGAGTTTCGCGACTCGGGCAAAGTCTTCTTCAAGAAGGAAGACGTCGACAAGTTGAAGGCCAAGGGCGGCGGGGCGTCCAAGGCGCCCAGCCTCGCCGACAGCGGCGAGATCACGCTCGATGCGGTGGAAGACGAGAACCGCTCCGACGATTCGCTGCCTTCGCTGGTGGATACATCGGGCGGAACGAGCATCATCGGACTGGCCGATATCGACGAAGAGCCGCCCAAGCCCGCCGCCAAGCCGGCGCCCGGCAAGCCGGCCGCCGCCCCGCCCAAGCCTGCGGGCAAGGGCAAGAGCGATACCGCGGTGCCGATCGCGGGTGTGCGCGTGCTGGATGACGATGATCTGGAGCTCGATGCCGACCCGCTGGCCAAGACGCAGGTGACGGCGTCGCCGGTGAGTGCCGCTTCGGACCAGGTGGCGCTGAATGAAGGCACTAGCAGCGGCTCGGGGCTGCTGGATCTGACCCGCGAAGCCGACGATACGTCGCTCGGCGCGGAACTGCTGGACGAAATTTACCCCGGTCAGGACGACGTGGCTCCGACCGCGGGCGGAACGGGAGCGGCGATGCCCGCGCCCGCCGCCAAGACTCCGACCAAGGCGAGCGCTCCGCCGAAGAAGGGCGCGGCCCCGGCCAAGCCCGCGCCCGCTCCGACACGGGCGCCCTCCTATGAAGAGCAGCCCGAAGAGGAAGATGCGGTTGTCGCCGGGCCGGCGATGACGCAGCAGTCGCCGCCGCGGGTCGTCTCCGGGGCCGACGCGAGCGACCCGCTCTTTGCGTCGATGCACGTTTGGAGCCTGATCTATCTTTCGGTTTGCGGCGCCGTCGCGGCGGCGGTCTCGCAGGGTTTTGTGCCCGATTTCGCCCTCTGGCTGACCAATAATTTTCTGTGGTTCATCCTCGGTTCGTTCGGCGGCCTGGGGCTGCTGGTGCTGATCGGCTGGCTGATCGGCCGCTCGGGTTCGGGCCGACGGGCGTAGGCCGCGTGCGACGACGGATGTTTGCGACTTTTCTCAGGCCGGAGCGCGTTGCATGAACGAGCGCTACGGCCTGATTCTTTTGATTCTGATCCCGGCGATGTTGCTGCTGAGCGCCGCGCTGACCGTGTCGATGGCGTGGAACTACGGCAAGGACGTCGTTCTCACCGAGCTCGACGAACAAAAGACGCGCGACTGCGAGAGCCTATTTCGTCTGCGATTGCCGGCGAGCGCTAAATCGGTCGGTTTTCACATGCGCCTGGCGGGGAAGACCGTCGCCCATTGGCGGCTGACGATGAATGCGGCGGAGTTGCCGACACTCGTGAAGTCTTCTCCCTTCGCTGATGCGGAATGGCGCGTTCTGCCCGCGTCGACCGATGGCGCCCCCCCGTTTCCCGACTGGTGGACTCCGACCGCACTATCGGGGACGCGCACGGCGACGGCGACCGTGCAGGACAAGGGTGAGCGGAACCAACTGACTATTTGGGCGGCGGAGTTGCCGACCGCCGCTGCTTCGATGCCGGTGGTGACGGATTCGCAGGCGGCGGCGTCAGCGCCCGCCGCATCGGCCCCGGCGGAGAGCCAGGTCGCGGTGTTTTTGGAGTGGCGGCGGGGTTGATCCGTTGGAGGGGCCGTGGTCGCCTTGCACGGTCAAGGCGCGCCATCCGCCCCCGAGATCCAGCATTACAGATTGGTTCGGTATGGGCTTTGCGTCGCGCAAGCGTGTTTCACGTGAAACAGCGTCCCGCGGCGCTAGGTCGCGAGTGCGGCGTGGAAGCGGCGGATCAGGCGGTTTTGGCGCGAGAGGTAGCCGAGGCAGGCGAGCGGCGTGACGGAACGAGCGAGGCGCTCGACGACGCGCGTGCCGACGCGGGCCCAGGCGCGGTGTTCGTGGGAGAGGATGCGTTCGGCGTTGGAGTGCAGCACCTGCCAGATGTCGTCGCGGAGCTTGTCGGCGGTGCCGAATTCGCCGCAGATGGCGGTCTGGCCGGCGCGGATGGCAGCCAGGAGGTCGGCGACGGAGCGCGGGGGCGCGGCGTGTTCGGATGAAGAACGTGCCGACGCGAAAGCCGTCGGCATGGCCCCCGACCCGGACGGCGCCGCAGCCGGTTCTTTGGTATTCCGGGGCGAAGAGGTCCGCACAGCGGACCCTACGACGGTGTGGGTTGTGCCGACGCGGGTGGTGTGGCTGTCGCTGCCGGCGACGAGGATCTTGTGGTGGGCGTGGGTTGCTTCCCAGACGAAGGCGTTGTGGGCGTAGCTGCGGGTGCCGTTGAGGCCCTCGAAGATGTCGAACAGCTCGAGCATCTTCTCGATCTGCCACGGCTTCAGCACGCGGTGTTGGGCGGTCCAGGTCAGGTGGTTGATGACATAGAGCTTGTCGATTGAGCGGAGGTAGCCGACCAGCTCGTAGAGGCTGCCGCGGAGCTTCTGGATCTCGGCGTGCTGGGCCTCGTTGTGGTCGTACACATTGACGTGGACGATGGTGCCGTCTTCGGGGAAGGCGACCGTGACCTCTTCGCCGATCAGGAAATCGGGCAGCGGGCCGCGTTCGTCGAGCAGCGAAAGGCAGCCGTCGATCGTGTCGTGGTCGGTGATGGTGACGAAGTCCATGCCGCGCGATTTGGCGAGGTCATAGACCTGGGTCGGCGTGCTGACGGGGTGGAACAGGAGGCCCGGCAGCCACTTGATGCGCTCGTCGGAAAAGGTGGTGTGGCAATGCAGGTCGACGCGGACGGCGGCGGCGCCCGGCAGCCAGGAGCGCGGGTGCTCGATCGGCAGCGGCCGGTCGGTGTTGTCGATTTGGTTGTGCCGGTCGGATTTCACGCCGAGCAAACTATAGCGGTCCTGTTAGGATTTCGTGAATGGTTTGAGCGTTTTCGGTGGGGGAGGTGCGCCCGCGTTTCGCGGGATGGCTTGGAGAATATCGTCGGCCTGCGGGCCGCAGGCCGCTACTTTGTGAGCGTCGGCCTGCGGGGACGCGGGCCGCGATGGAACTCGTCGGTCGGCGAGGACGTCGGCCGCTATGGGAGTGAGCGATGCGGAAGCCGGTGGTGCTGATTACAGGGGCGAATGGCGAGCTTGGGCATAGTCTGATCGAGCATTTCTCGAAGACGGATGATCACCACATCGTGGCGCTCGATCTCAATCCGCTCGATCGCGATTTGCGGGCGATGTGCGTGGCGGCGATTGTGGGGGACATTCTCGATCAAAATCTGCTCAAGCGGCTGATCAGCGAATTTGAGATTCACGCGATTTATCACCTGGCGGCGCTGCTGAGCACGCGGGCGGAGTACACGCCCGACACGGCTCATGCGGTGAACGTCAACGGCACGCTGAATCTCCTGCAGCTTGCGCACGAGCAATCGCGCTGGCATGGGCATCCGGTGAAGTTTCTGTTTCCGAGCTCCATCGCGGCGTATGGGCTGCCCGACCCGGAGACGAAGGAGAAGGCCGGCAAGGTGCGCGAGAACGAGTGGAATTTTCCGACGACGATGTATGGCTGCAACAAGCTCTATTGCGAGCAGTTGGGGCGCTACTTCACGCATCACTATCGCCAGCTCGCCGCGGAAAAGGCGCCGAGCGGCGTCGATTTCCGCTCGATTCGCTACCCCGGGTTGATCAGCGCCAAGACGCTGCCGACGGGCGGGACGAGCGATTATGCGCCGGAGATGCTGCACGCCGCGGCGCAGGGCAAGGCGTATGGATGTTTTGTGCCGGAGCGGGCGCGGCTGCCGTTTATGGCGATGCCGGACGCGATCAAGGCGATCGTGATGCTGGCGGCGGCGCCGCGGGCGGCGATCACGCAGCATGTGTACAACATCGGCGGATTTAGCTTGACGGCGGCGGAGATTCGCGAGCGGGTGGCGAAGGCGTTTCCGAAGGCGGACATTTCGTACGCGGTCGATCATCCGCGGGCGCGGATCGTCGATAGCTGGCCGGGGGATGTGGACGATTCGGCGGCGCGTCGGGATTGGGGCTGGAAGGCGGACTACTCGGCGGAGCGGGCGTTTGATGAATACCTGGTGCCGACGATCCGAGAGTATTACGCACGTGCGGGTGGGAAATAGCGAATTCAAATGCAGAATGCAGAATGAAGAATGCAGAAGGGGCCGCGGGCGAGACTTCGCGGCTTGTTGACTTTCAGTCGGATGATCACTTGGAGTGGATTCGGAGCATGAGAGAATCATTTGTTCGAAATTGGGGCGTGCGTGTCGGGCTGATTTCGTTGATTGCTTGCGCATGGGCGGTTGCCGAAGCGCCGCTGAAGCCCGCGGTGGCTCCGCCGGTGGCGGCGGTTGTGCCGCATGTGAGCAAGGTGGGCGAAGTCGAGCGGCGGGATGACTATTTCTGGCTGCGCAATCGCGATGATGCGAAGGTCATCGAGTACTTGAACGCGGAGAATGCATACGCCGCGACGGTCATGGCGCCGACGGCTGCGCTGCAGGAAAAGCTGTACGCGGAGATGCGCGGGCGGATCAAGGAGACTGATCTGAGCGCGCCGGTGCGGCGTGGGGAGTATTGGTATTACACGCGGACAGAGGAGGGGAAGCAGTATTCGATTCAGTGTCGCAAGAAGGGCGGGCTGGACGGGCGCGAGGAGATCCTGCTCGATCAGAACAAGATGGCCGAGGGCAAGGACTACTTTTCGCTGGGGCAGTTCGACGTCAGCCCGAATCATCAACTGGCGGCTTACTCGATCGATCTGAACGGGTCGGAGGAATACACGCTCTACGTGCGTGATCTGAAGAGCGGTACGGACCTGACTGATCGGGTGGAAAAGGTGAGCGACGTGGCCTGGGCGGCGGATGACGCCACGTTGTTTTACACGGTAATCGACGCGGCGAAGCGGCCTTACAAGGTGATGCGTCATGCGCTCGGCACGCCGGCGACGAGTGATGTGCTGGTTTATGAGGATCCGGATGCGCGCTTCAACGTATCGGTTGGTCTGTCGCGCGATCAGAAGTGGGTACTGATCGGCAGTGAGAGCAAGACCACGAGTGAGTGGCGCTTTATCGATGCGACGGAGCCGACCGACCCGGCGAAGATTGTGCAGCCGCGCGAGAGCGGGGTGGAGTACAACCTCGAGCCGCGGGGCGACACGTTTTACATCGTGACGAACGCGGACGGGGCCACGAACTTCAAGATTGCGACCGCGCCGATCGTGTCGGCGGCGAAGGCGAATTGGAAGGACTTCGCGCCCTACAACCCGCAGATCAAGATCGACGGCGTCGACGCCTTCGACGGTCACCTGGTGATCGCGGAGCGCGAGCGCGGAGCGCGGCAGCTTCGTGTGCATGACTTTGCGACGGGCGAGTCGCAGCGGATCGAGTTCGCGGAGCCGGTGTTTACGGTCTTTCCGGGGCAGAACCCGGAGTACAAGACCGACACGTTCCGATTCAGCTATTCATCGCTGACGACGCCGATGTCGGTCTATGACTACGACGTGAAGACGACCAAGCGCACGCTGATCAAGAAGACCGAGGTGCTGGGCGGGTATGACGAGACGCAGTATGTCTCGGAGCGCATCTTCGCCAAGGCGCCCGACGGCGTCGAAGTGCCGATCTCGCTGGTGTATCGCAAGGGCACGCCGAAGAACGCGAGCGGGCCGCTGCTGCTGTATGCCTACGGGTCGTATGGCGCGCCGATGGACCCGATGTTTTCGCCGGCGCGCGTCAGCCTGCTCGATCGCGGGTTTATCTATGCGACGGCCCATATTCGCGGCGGCGGGGAGATGGGGCGGACGTGGTACGACGATGGCAAGATGATGAAGAAGATGAACACCTTCACGGACTTCATCGCCTGTGCCGAGCACCTGATTCGCGAGAAGTACACGCAGCCCGCGAAGCTGGCGATTCAGGGCGGCAGCGCGGGCGGGCTGCTGATGGGCGCGGTGACCAACCTGCGGCCCGATCTGTTTCGGTGCGTGGTGGCGCAGGTGCCCTTTGTCGATTGCGTGAACACGATGCTCGATGCGTCGCTGCCGCTGACCGTGACCGAGTATGACGAGTGGGG
>JALHOX010000027.1:18765-19429 GCA_022842805.1 Phycisphaerae bacterium
ATCCGGCGGAGAAGGCGGCGTATGACTACATGATGACCTATTCGCCGTATGACAACGTCTCGGCGAAGGCCTATCCGGCGATCCTGGCGACGGCGGGGCTGAACGACCCGCGCGTTTCGTATTGGGAGCCGGCCAAGTGGGTGGCGAAGCTGCGGACGGTCAACACGAGCGACAAGCGCATCGTGCTGAAGACCAACATGGGCGCGGGGCATGGCGGTGCTTCGGGCCGGTTCGACCGTTTGAAGGAAGTCGCGTTTGAGTATGCGTTTGTGTTGCAGGAGCTCGGGTTGACGGGCGGGGCGGCGCAGTAGCGCCGGCAGGCGACGGCAAATGGGGGGATTGTGTGGACAGGTCCGCAGCGCCGCGGTTGTCGATCTGCGGCGCGCGAACTTACACTTGCCCGCTCGACAGGCTGATCGACAGACACCGCTATTGCACGGGAGTATCGACCGATGGAACGCACGCTGATCATTTTCAAGCCGGACTGTGTGCAGCGCATGCTGGTGGGGCAGATTCTGGCGCGGTTTGAGGCCAAGGGGCTGCGGATTGCGGCGATGAAGCTGCAGCACTCGCAGCGTCCGCAGGTGGAGCAGCACTACGCGGTCCATCGCGAGCGGCCGTTTTTCAAGGATCTGGTGGGGTTCATGACCAGCGGGCCGGTGAT
>JALHOX010000028.1:0-6309 GCA_022842805.1 Phycisphaerae bacterium
GGCGAGCCGTTGACCAATGCGGCCTGGACCGGCGTGCGCAGCGGTTCCAAGGTGCGCTGGCAGGCCGACGCGACCTTTGCCGTCAACCCGAACGCGAACGCGATTCGCTGGGGGACGGCGTACACGTTCTGGTTTACTGCGACGCGCCCGCCGATCGAGGGCCAGGTGCGAATCGAGACGTTTCGCCAGCCGGGGGTGGCGCCCGCGCTTCTGCCCGTGCCGGAGCCGCTGCCGGTGGATCTTGCCGACAGCAATTGCGACAGCGTGATCAACGTCAGCGACATCGGCCCGTTCGTCATTGCGCTGACGAATCCGAGTGGGTTTTCGGCGGCGTTCCCCGGCTGCGACATTCTGAACTCGGACACCAACCAGGACGGGTTCGTGAATGAAGGCGACATCGGCAGCTTTGTGACCATCCTGCTGGGCCAGTGACGGACGGCGGCGGCGGCAGAAAATCGAACCGACCGAAAGGGGCCATTCCCCGCCGAAACCGCGCAATCTTTGCGAATTCGGGTTGACTTCGTACTCCGGCCTGAGCATCATTTGCGATGGAACAAGAGGAATTCCGCTACGGAGATGCTTGTCCCCGGGCGGATACGACCAACGGCTTTTGCAGACGTGTGATCAGACTGCGACGCATTCAACTCATTCTTTCGCCTCGGCAGTCTCGCCTTTTGGCGTGCTTTGCGCCGTCGCCCTCGCACCATCCCTCACTCCACGACATCAATATGAATAGTCTTCGAGCCGCGCCCGCATGGTGACCGTCCGACTCCCCGATGGTCGCGAGGTCCAACACCCCGACGGCGTCTCGCTGATGCAGATTCTGCAAGCGATCGGTCCGGGCCTTGCCAAGGCTGCGGTCGCCGCACGCGTCAACGGCGAAACCCGCGAACTTTTTTCCACGCTCAGCAACACGACCGTCGAGCTGCAGGCTCTCAAGCTCGACGACCCGGCGGCGTTGCAAATGGCCCGTCATAGCACGGCCCACGTCATGGCCGAGGCCATCTGCGCGCTCTGGCCTCAGACGAAGCTCGTGTATGGCCCGCCGGTCGACGGCGGCTTCTACTACGACATCGATCTCGATCACAAGCTCACGCCCGAGGACTTTCCGCGGATCGAAGAGCGCATGGCCGCGATCGTCAAAGAAGATCGCCCCTTTACGCGCTATGAAGTCCCGCGCGACGCCGGCATGAAAAAGCTCGTCGCCGAGGGCAACGACTACAAAGTCGATAACGCGCAGCGGGCCGACGGCGACGTGCTCAGCTTCTATGTCACCGGACAGCCGAACAGCGGCTGCTGGGAAGATCTGTGCAAAGGTCCGCACGTTCCCAGTACGGGGCGAATCGGCGCGTTCAAAATTTTGCAGGTGGCCGGCGCCTACCACCATGGCGACGCGAACAAGAAGCAGCTTCAACGCGTTTACGGCACGACCTTTCCGGACAAGAAGCTGCTGCAAGCGCACCTCGACCAGATTGAGGAAGCCAAGAAGCGCGACCATCGCAAGATCGGTCAGGAGCTCGGCCTTTTCACGCTGGACGCCATGGTCGGCACCGGCCTCGTGTTGTGGAAGCCGCGCGGGGCGGTGATCCGCTACACCCTCGAAAACTTCATTCGCGGAGAGTTGGTGCGGCGCGGCTATCAGCCGGTCTACACGCCGCACATCGGGCGGCTCGAGCTGTATCGCACCAGCGGCCACTTTCCCTACTACAAAGACAGCCAGTATCCGCCGATCTTCGACAACGACACGGCCCGCTTTCTCAATGATCTGTGGGAAGCCACCGTCGAGCGAAAAGATGCGGCGGGCTTTAACGCGGGCGAGCAACGAGCGTTGCAGCGGCTCGACGACCTCGACCCTGAGATTCGCACCACGCTGAAGACGCGCGGATTCTCCGACGAAGGCGGCAAGGCCGATCGCAACCAGAACGCGATTCGCACGATGCTCGCCGAGTCGGACGGCTACTTGCTCAAGCCCATGAACTGCCCGATGCACATGCGCATCTACGGTAGCGAGCCGCGGAGCTATCGCGACCTGCCGATCCGCCTAGCCGAGTTCGGCACGGTCTATCGCTACGAGCAATCGGGCGAGGTCAACGGTCTGACGCGCGTCCGCGGTTTCACGCAGGACGATGCGCACCTTTTCTGCACGCCGGATCAGGTGGAGCAGGAGATGGCGGATTGCGTCGATCTGACGCGGCTGGTGCTGAAGACGCTGGGGATGAACGACTATCGCGTTCGCATCGGCCTGCGCGGCGACGGCGACAAGTTCATCGGCGCGCGAGAAGACTGGGACCAGGCCGAGGAGGCCGTCCGCCGCGCGGTGAAGAAGGCCGACATGTCCGCCACCGAGGCGGCGGGCGAGGCGGCGTTCTACGGTCCGAAAATCGACTTTATCGTGAAGGACTGCATCGGCCGCGACTGGCAGCTTGGCACGGTGCAGATCGACTACAACAACCCGAAGCGGTTCAACCTGCGATACATCGGCGACGACAACGCCGAACATCGTCCGGTGATGATCCACCGCGCGCCGTTCGGCAGTCTCGAGCGTTTCTGCGGGATTTTGATCGAGCACTTCGAGGGCGCGTTTCCGACGTGGCTCGCCCCGGTGCAGGCCGCGGTGTGCAGCGTCAGCGAAAAGAGCGAGGCTTATGCCCGCGATGTGTTCGCTTTGTGTCAGCAAGCCGGCCTGCGGGTGGAGCTGGACGCGAGCAGCGAGCGCATCGGTGCCAAGATTCGCCGCGCCACGCTCGAAAAAACGCCTTATGTGCTGGTCATCGGCGAGCAGGAAGTGGCGGGTCGTTCGGTGAACGTCCGCACGCGCAGCGGCGCCCAGCTCGGCAATTTCACGATTCCCGAATTTTTGCACGCGGTCGCACAGGAGATCGCCGAGCGACGACTGACGTTGCTGGCGACGGCGTCCGGCGCCGCCCCCGGATAGCGCCGGATTTTCGCCGGTGTCGTTCCGATACGTACTTCATCGCTCAAGGCAGTCTTAAGGAGTAAGCCCGATCAAACAGAATCTTCGCTGCAACGAACAGATCCGTATCACGCCGATTCGCGTCATTGGCGCGGCCGGCGAGCAGCTCGGCGTCATTCCGACGTCGCAGGCGATGGCGATGGCGCGCGAGGCCGGCCTCGATCTGGTCGAGGTCTCGCCGACGGTCCGTCCGCCCGTTTGCCGAATTATCGACTACGGCAAATGGAAATATCAGCAAAAGAAGAATCAGAAGAAGACGCACGAGCAGCAGCTGAAGGAAGTTCGGCTGCGGCCGCGCACCGACGACAACGACCGCAGCATCAAGGTCAACCGCGCCATTCGCTTTTTCTCCAAGGGCGACAAGGTGCAGTTCACGATGCTCTTCCGCGGCCGCGAGCGGGCCCACCGCGACATCGCGTATGCGATTTTCAACGGCATTCTGGAAGAGTTGAAGGCCAAGGTGAAGGTGGACCGTCCGCCGTCGATGGACGGCAAGAACATGATCATGGTGCTCTCGCCGATGAAGGGCGCCTTTGATCACATCGTGGTGAGCGAGGCCGACGAAAAGGCCGACGCCGCCGCTCTGGCCGCCGAGCAGGCCGAGCACCACGACGACGACCAGGACGATGGCGGCGACGACGCCCCGCCGCAGGCGAACAGCGCCCCGGTGGAGATCCGTCGCCCCGCGCCGCCGAAGGACAGCGGTCCTCCGCGCCGCGGCGGTGTCTGAGCGGCACGATGATGGCTGCGGCGGGTCGGCGGGTTTGCCCCGCCTGTACGCCGCGGTCGTCGAATCGGCCGCGATGCCTTGAGCAATCTCGATGAAGCGGCAAGGGCGAGCTGAAATCAGCTCGCCTTTGTCTTTGAATCGCTTGATCTACAGCACTGTGATATCGCCGCGCGCGATGATCGGGCGGCGAAGCCTCGCGCTAACCCTCGCCCGTGAGCAACGCGACAAAGCCGGCGATATCGCCGACGGAGATGAACAGGTCGGCGTTGATGTCGGCGCGATTGATGTCGCACTCGGGATAGGCGAGGGCGTAGGCGTCGGGGTCGGTGAGGGCCAGAACGAAACCGGCGATGTCGCCGACGCTCAGCACGCCGTCGCAATTCATGTCGCCCATGAGCGGCGGGGCGGCGACCGGCAGGCAGTTGTAGCAAACCAGGGCGAAATCCTGATCGGTCAGGGCCGCGTCGCCGGGGATGGCGTCGGAGTTGATATTGGCGGCGACGACGCGCAGGTTGTAGATGGCCGATGTGGCGGGGTTGAGAAAAACGCCCTCGGTGTTGTTGCGCGGGTCGGCAACGCCGCCGAGGGTCGAGAGTCCGTCGGGGCCGAAGGCGTTGCCGCGGTAGACGTCGGCGCCGTTTTCGACGACGAGATCGAGATCGTTGTTCCAGGCCGGCGTCGCGCCGCCCAGGCCGTGGCCGGGCGCGTCGGTCCAGGCGAGCATGATGCGAATCGGGGCGTTTTCGTCGGCGGCGCGGATGAGCTGCGTCCACTCCTGCGCGGTGGCGTTGAAGACCTGGGGGTTATCCCAATATTGCACCGCGAGCGTCGGGGAGATCACGGCGCGCAGGTCCATGCGGCCCCAGCCCTGCTTGCGATCGAAGGGATGATCCAGCACGACGCCGTCGGCGTCGAGATGGCCCGCGAGGCTGTGGGCGACCGCCGTGAAGGCGGCCTTCACGAGCGCCGGACTCGGATCGACCGTGTAGCCGGGGAGAGCGCGGAAATACTGCAGGAAGAGCGCCACGCCGCCGGCGACCTGCGGAGCGGCCATGCTGGTGCCGCAGTC
The DNA here is from genome assembly GCA_022842805.1 of Phycisphaerae bacterium. GTDB lineage: Bacteria > Planctomycetota > Phycisphaerae > UBA1845 > Fen-1342 > JALHOX01. The sequence goes on from JALHOX010000028.1 coordinate 4,774, forward strand.
AAAGCCGTAGGTGCTGGTGTTCAAGGTGGAATCGACCCAGCAGCCCGGCGCGACGATGTGCGGAATGATGCGGCCGTCGAGCGCGGGGCCGTGTGCGGAGTTGGCGGAGATGTCGTCGATCTCGGCGTACTGAGCGCCGCCCGCGCTACTCTGCATGCGGGTCGAGCCGACGGAGAAGCAGTTCTTGGCTTCGTCGGGCGTGCCCTGGCTGCTGGTGCCGCCGTAGCCGTTCATGATGGAGAGAATGAAATGAAACTGCTGGTTGCCGGGCAGCGCATCGTCGGCGTCGCGCACGCCGATGTCGACCTGGAGCGTGTCGGCGTCGTAGCCGCGCGGTGTGCCGGCGGGGCCCCAACTGTTGCTGGAGAGGTGCGCTCCGTTGCGGATGCTGGTGCGCATCAGCGTCAGCATGCCGCCCGGCTCGGTGTAGGTGGGGAAGTATCGCTGTTCGACGAGCCGCGCGCCCGGGGCGACGCCAAGCCCGCGCAGGAATCCGTTGCCGTCGATGACGCCTGACGAGCCATCGCCGGCGATGATGCCGGCCGTGTGTGTGCCGTGGTTGCTGGCGGTGGTCGCATCGCCGCAGGAGGGGCCGACGCAGGGATTCATGCGATTGATGAGATCGAGGTGATTGTCGCGAATGCCGCTGTCGACGTCGGCGACGATCACGCCGGTCCCGTTCAGGCCGAGCGTGGCGAGATAGGCGGCGTAGCCCGGCAACGCACGATTCATCTCATCGACGTTGTTAACGTTGATCTGCGAGCTCATTTCGCCGCGCAGGCCGCCGTCGGCGGGGACGCTCTGCAATGAGTAGACGCCGGGCACGCTGCTGACTGCGTCGAGCTGATTCGCGGCGGCGCTGATGCTGAGGAGCGTCCACTTTTGGTTGAGCGTCTGGGTCGATTGAACCGCGATGCCCAACGACTGCAAGTCCGCTACGACGCGGTCGATATCGGCCACGTTGGGAACGAGCGCGCGGTAGGAGGCGGCGACAGCGTTGGTGATGTCCGGTGACGGGCGAAAGCGATTGAGCAGGCGATATTCGGGTGCGAAATCGCCCGTCCAGCGGACGCCGGCGGCGAGCGCCGGCACGTCGATCTCATCGCGCGTGGCCCAGACGACATAGGTGAAGGGCGGGATGTACTGAACGACTTTGGCGCCTTTGGATTCGAGCGCCGCCAGCCAGTCGCCCTTGGTGGGGCCGGCGAACTGGACCAGGCGCAGATCGCGCTGACCGGTGCCGGCCTGCGTGCGGGCGTCGGCGATTCCGTCGCGAAGCGGATCAAAGGTGCGATCGCCGAGTGTGAGGGTAAACGCGTCGGCATCGACCGCGATGCTTGCGTTTGCGAGCTTGGCGGCCTCGCTCGCCGAGAGCTCGACCCACTTGAATGTGCCGTAGTCGATTTCGCGGATCGGGCGGACGCCGGCGCGATGGAGCGCGGCCTGGCTGTTTGCATCGACGCGAAGGCCGATGCCGCCGTCGCCGGCGAGGGCAATGGAGGCGATCAGGGAAAGGGGCAGGGCCTTCAACAAGGC
>JALHOX010000028.1:6319-19410 GCA_022842805.1 Phycisphaerae bacterium
AAGGCACTATGAAGAAACGCGCGCACGCACAAACCTACTTTCGAAGCCGGCGCCCTCCCGTGGCGACAGTAGAAAAAAGGGCCGCGGATGTGGGGCATCCGCAGCCCTACCAGAAAATAATAGCCTGCGATCAGCCGCCGGTCAGCAGCGAGACAAATCCGGCGATGTCGCCGACGCTCACCACGCCGTCGCCGTTGGTGTCGGCGCGGTTGATGTCGCAGCCCGGATAAGTCGTGGCGTAGCCTGCGGGATCGGTCAGCGCCAGCACAAAGCCGGAAATATCACCGACGCTGATCACGCCGTCGCAGTTCATGTCGCCGATCGTTACCAGACCCGCACCGAGCCAGAGCAGCGCGTCTTCGAGCACGGCTCGGCGATCAGTGGTGTTAGAAATCGCCTCGAGCGGGAACCCGAAGAACAGGGAGCGATAATCGCCGCCGTCCTTGCTGATGGCCGACGTGCCGGCGTTGCCGGTGAAGGCGATGGCGGCAGTCGCGTCGGGGATGATCGTGTCGCTGAAGTTGCTGAACGGATAGGTCAGGGTGTAGGGGCCCATTCCGGCGAAGACGCCCGCGCCGGTGGCGCTGGTCTGCGACACGTCATTGGTGACGCTCGACACGCCCAGCAGATCGACCATGAACGCGGTGCGCTGACGGTCGAAGTGGTAGTCCTGGCTGACGATGAGCAGGCGGCCTCCGTCGTTCATCCAGGTTCGCAGTGCGGTCTCGCCCGCCACGCCGGGGCCGCAGGCGCCGCCGAATTCGTCGCCGGTGAACCAGATGACGATGCGATAGGGGCTGAGCTGGGCGGCGCTGGGCTCGATGTCGGAGTTGTTGGTGTTCCACACATCGAAGTCGCGGCCCAGGGCGGCCAGATCGCCGCTGTAGGTCGCCTGCACGTTCGGCCCGTTGTCGTCGTCATCCACGAGGAGGATCTGCGGCACGACGCGGGTGGTGAAGGTGAAGGCATCGGCGGGCGTGCCGACGCCGCACGGGTTGGAGGCCGTCACGCGCCAGAAGTAGGGCGTGCCGATGGCGAGGTCGGTGGCGGGGGTGAAGCTGGCTTCGGTGAGACCCGCGGCGCCGACGACGATGTTGCTGAATTCGGAGTCGAGCGCGACCTGGATGGAGTAGCTGGTAGCGTCGGCCTGCGAATCCCAGGTGAAGTTGGGCCGCAACGCCACGCCGGTCGACAGATCATCGGGCGTGCGGAGCGTGGGGGCGACCGGCGCGCCGTTGAACAGATCGAGGTCGATGACGGCGCTGCGGGTCACCGCGCCGGCGGTGGCCAGGACCGTGAAGCTGTAGCTGCCGCTGGGCGGCGCGCTCGTGTTGGAGAAGGTCAGCGTGGTCGAGCCGGCGGGGATGATCTCCGTCGCGCCGAACGTCGCGCTCATGCCGGCGAGGTTGCCGGTGAGGCTGAGCGTGACCGGATCGGTGAAGCCGAGAATCTGGCCGACGCTGACGGTGTAGACCGCGTCGGGGCCGGCGCAGAGGGTCTGAGCGCTGGGGGCGACGCTGAGCGTGTAGCCCGGTTCGAGAGCGCAGTTGTAGCAGACGACCGCGAAGTCCTGATCGGTCGTGTCGCCGGCGGCGGGGACGCCGTCGGAGTTGATGTTCGACGCGACAACGCGGATGTTGTAGGCGCTGGGCGCGGTGGGGCCGATGAAGACGCCTTCGGTGTTGTTGCGGGTATCGGCGGCGCCGCCCGTGGTCGACCAGCCGGAGCCGGCGAAGACGTTGCCGCGATAGGTGCTGCTGCCGTCCTCGACGATCAGGTCGAGGTTGTTGTTCCAGGCCGGCGTGCTGCCGCCGAGCCCGTGGCCGGGAGCATCGGTCCAGACCAGCATGATGCGAATCGGCTGGCTGGGGTCTTCGGCGGAGACGGTCTGCGTCCACTCTTCGCCGGTGTTGTCGAAGACTGTGGGGTTGTCCCAGTAGCGCACCGACAAAGCCGGGTCGACGACGGCTTCGAGATCGAAGCGGCCCCAGCCCTGCTTGCTGTCGAAGGGGTTGCCGAGCGTGCCGTTGTCGGCGTCGCGACGGCCGGCGAGATTTCGCGCGACGGCGGTGAACGCCGCCTTGATCATGGCGGGGCTCGGGTCGGCGACATAGTCGGGCAGGCTGCGCCAGTACTGGATGAACATGGCGACGCCGCCGCTGACCTGAGGAGAGGCCATGCTGGTTCCGCACTTGAGGCCATAGCCGCCGCCGGCGGTGTCGCTGGAATCGACGTTGCAACCCGGGGCGACGATGTGGGGGATTGTGCGACCGTCGAGGGCCGGGCCGTGGGCCGAGTTGGCGGAGAGGTCGTTGATATCGAGGATCTGCGAGCCGGAGCTGGAGTTCTGCATCTTGGTCGAACCGACCGTGAAGCAGTTCTTGGCTTCGTCGGGGGTGCCCTGGCTGCTGATGCCGCCGTTGCCGTTCATGAAGGAGAGGATGTAGTTGAGCGACTGATTGCCTGCGAGCGCGCTATCTGAATCGCGCACGCCGATGTCGACCTGCAGGGTGTCGTTGTCATAGCCGCGGGGCGAGCCGGCGGGGCCCCAACTGTTGCCGGAGAGATGCGCGCCGTTGCGCACGCTGGTCTGCATCAGCGTCAGCATTCCGCCGGGGCTGGTGAACGTGGGGCTGTAGAGCTGCTCGATGAAGCGAGCCCCGGGCGCGACGCCGAGGCCGCGGAGGAAGCCGCGAACATCGCGTACGCCGGAGGTGCCGTCGCCGCCCATGATGCCGGCGGTGTGAGTGCCGTGGGAGCTGCTGACTCCCGCACCGGCGCAGGAGGTGCCGACGCACGGATTGAATCGTCCGTCGAGATCGGCGTGCGCTTCGTTGACGCCGCTGTCGACGTTGGCGATGACGACGCCTGCGCCGTTCAGGCCGAGGGCGGCGAGGTAGATGTCGTAGCCGACGAGTGCGAGGTTGGTGCCGTCGACATTGTTCACGTTGACCTGCGAGCTCATCTCGCCTCGCAGGCCGCCGTCGGTGGGCACGTCCTGCACGCTGTAGACGCCGCGCGTGGCGGACAGCGTGTCGAGCTGATCGGCATTGGCATGAACGCCGAGGACGGTCCATGTGCCGTTGAGCTGCCGCGGCGTATCGACGCGCAGGCCCTGGGCCTGGAGGTCGCTGAAGATGCGATTGACGCCGGCGACGTTGGGCACGAGCAGGCGGTAGGGGGCGGGGCCGCTGGTGGCGGCGGTGGCGCTGGGGCGGAAGCGGTCGAGCAAGCGGAATTCGGGGATGAACTCGCCCTTCCAGCGAATCACAGTGTTGAGGCCGTCGACCTCGAGTTGTTCGGGGGTGGCCCAGACGACGTATGCGAACGGCGCGATGTACTGCACGACCTTGGCGCCTTTGGCTTCCAGCGCTTCGATCCAGCCGTCGCTGGTGGGTCCGACGAACTGCACGAGGCGCAGGTCGGCCTCGGCGCTGGGCGATACGGCCCGCGTGCCGGGGACGCCGTCGCGCAGCGGATCAAAGGAGCGCTCGCCCAACACCAACGTGAACGCATTGGGGTCGGCGTCAACCGAGATGCCGGCGGCTTCGAGCTTTGCCAGCTCAGCGGCGGTCACCTCGACGTAGGCAAACGAGCCGTAGTCCGCCGAGTGAATCGGCGTGATCGCGGCGGCATCCATCGCGGCCTTCTGGTTCGCGTCGATGCGCACTCCGAAGGTTGGCTCGGCGGCGTGCGCGGTTGCGAAGAGTGCGGCGGTGGTAAAGAGCGATGTGAACAACGATCGACGTAGCCTGGTCACGGATGCTCCTTGGGTCGGGCTGCGGAAACAGATTGTGCGTTGTCCTGCCACAAGAATGAATAAGAGCAAGCGACGCTCGGTTGCGAAATGGCTTCTTTCCGGTCCGAGCGCGGCGCGATTGCACTGCACGGCGCGGGACGCGCGCGGTGCGGGAGTCCTTTGAATCAACAGCTTACGCTGCGGGGTTATTGCAACTCAACGTTATTGGCGCGATAACCGTGCGAAAAAGCACGAAATCAATCGTTCACGATTCGTCCAAAACGTCCGGAACGAACAAGGTCCGATAGATGAAATGGACACACCAAAGTACGAAACCCCAGCCGACCAGATTCATGGCGAAGGGCACGCTGAGGGCGATGCCGTCGATTAGTGCAGTCGATCCGCCGGCGGCCGTAGCGGCGGCGCTGGCGGCGTTGAGCGCCACGCCCAGGAGCGGCGCGGCGAAGAGCATGACGAAGGCGTAGGTCTTCATCGAGAAGCGACCGAGAATTTCGAAGCGCTCGTTGTCCGTGAGGATGACCGCGAGCAGCAGCGCCGCGACGGCGAGGTCGACGAAGTAGTAGTAGGGCGTCACCCCGCGGCTGGTCGCGAGGCAGACGCCGAGGGCCGACGCGACGCCCGCGCCCAACGCATAAAGTCCGGCGAGCGAGTCGGACTTTTCTTCGTTGGCGATGTAGATCGTAAAGAATGCGATCAGCGTGGCGATGAAATTCGCGTAGTTGCCGACGTGGGGCATCCAGAACCACACTTTGGCGAATAGCATCGCCGCCAAGAGCCAGCGGACTTTTTCCAGGCGACCCTGCTCGTATCCGCCGAACCAGCGCTCCAGGACGCCTTCGGCGAACTGTTTTCCGCATTCGGAGCAGCGACCGGCGCCGCTGGGGCCGAGCAGATAGCCGCAATGGAGGCAGCAGCGCGGCGACTCGGCTTCCTCGCCGATCACGCGGCTTTTTGCGGGCCGGGGAGAATGATCGGCGGAGGAGGGCGGACCGGAGGGAGGCAGGGCGGGGGCGCGAAACTTGGGCGGCTCGGGCACCGGGCCGACGGCGTAGACCTCTTCGTTCTCTTCGGACGAGGGGCTACTCGGCGCGGCGCCGGCCCGCATAGCCTGCAAAGCGGCGAGCGTTTCGTCCTCACGCGATTCGGCCATCGGATCCGCTTCCTTTCGGTCGGCATTATAGATGCGGGGCGAGACGCGACCGGCGCGTGGCTGCCCTCATTCCATTACGGAATCGACCGTGGAGCGGCGGTTGCGCGTATGATTACAGTGCAGTCGAAGCCACTTCCGGAGACCACGCCATGACGCTGAACCCCAAGCGAGTTCTCTGGCCGACCGATTTCTCGAACCTGTCGATGATGGGCGCGAACTACGCCAAAGCGCTCCGCGAGCAGTTTGGGAGCGAATTGCATGTGATTCATGTAATTCCGCCGCTGCTGGGCCCGGAGCTGCCGGCGACGATTCCGCCCGAGCTGCCGCCCCTGATCAACGACCCCAATCTTCTGGCGACCACGCGTGAGAATCTGCAGAAGACGGTACGCGAACTGTTCGGGGACGATCACGGGGTGGTCGTCGAGGTCTTTTTCGGGCACGCATGGGACGGTGTTTGCGACTACGCCAAGCGGCGCGAGATTGATCTGATCATCGTGCCCACACACGGTCGTACGGGGCTGGCTCACGTGCTGATCGGCAGCACGGCGGAGAAGATCGTGCAACACGCGCCGTGTGCGGTGCTGGTGGTGAAGCAGAACGCGCGACAGATCGCGAGCTAGGGCGCCGGCCGGCGAAGGGGGCAGGGTCGCGCTGCGGCGCGGCTAGAGCCATTCCAGCGCGCGCAGGTCGTCGCGCGGTTCGTCGAAGCTGCAACTGCCGAACGAAATCACGTCGCGGGCGCGGATATCGCGAATGTCGGCCAGTGCGGCGGATTGCTGCCGAAAGGCGAGCGTCTCATCCTGAAACTCGAAATCGCGCGGATCTTCGCTCTCCAGCACAGCGACCAGTTCTTCGACCCGCAGCGGATCGACCGCAAAGGCGTGCGCCAGCACCCCGGCCACGAACACGTTGAGAAAGCCGTGCATGTGGGTCCGGACTTCGGCCCGCAGGGCGCGGATCGGGTGATGCAGTCCGGCGGTGAATTTGATCGCCAAGCCGTTTTCGCGACAGGCGAGCAGAGCGCGGGCGATGCGATCGGTGGAGGGAAATGCGTCGGGCGTGAGTCCGCCGGTGCGGAGCTTGAAGCCGCAGCGAGGACAGGCATCGCGGGTGCGGGCCAGCCAAGCAGTGACCGGCGGGAGGGCTGCATCCCACGCGGGGCCGGGCGGAATTTCGCAGAACCAAGCGGCTCGCGGAAAGGCCTCGATGGCGGTGCGGAGGCTGCGATCCAGCCGGCCGCCGGCCTCTAATCCGCTCTGCGGCGCGTCCTTCGACAAGCGTTCGGGCAGTCGCAGCTCGACCGCGTCAATCAGGACGAGGGGGCCATGACGACGCACGAACTCGGTCGCGAGCGCGACATCTGCCGCGAGCTTGCCCTCGAACGCATGGTCATCGTCGCCGCCGCCCATCAAGACGGAAAATCGAAAGGGGGGCGTGACGCCGAACAGCTCGTCCGCGAAGCGCGACACGTCGTCCAGTTGAGCCGCGGGCACGACGAAGGGCCCCAGCATCCAGGCGTCGTCACACTGGCGATAGGCGGCGTAATTGCGAAGGGCCGGCTCAAGCGGCAGCTTCGCGGGGGGAAAGAGGCCGGCGTAGTCGATGGCATTCGTCAATAAGGCCCGCAGGCTGGACTTCATGCAAAATCCTCAGGGCGAAGCCGCGCTGGCGCGCGAGGCGGCGTCCGGCGACAAGCGGCGGGCGTCCTTACTGAGCGACACGAGCCGCCCGGAAGTCGACCTGACGATTGCGGCGGCCGGTTCCCGGACCGGGCGTCACGCGCACCTTGCGGTTCGCTTGTCAGTCGCGTTCGGCAGCAAGATACTGTCCCGTGCGCAGCCGAGCGAACCAGCCGACGCGTGCCGCGAGACGCGCAGCCGCTCGACGCGACGGAACGGAGGAAGTTCGATGTATCAGGTGGCGCCGATCGATATCTGGGTCAAGGAAGTACGCAATCGGCCGGGGGAGCTGGCCGACATTTTGTCGCAATTGAAGGCCGCCGGCAGCAACCTCGAATTCGTCGTCGCTCGTCCGCACGACGCCGGTTCGTCGGTCGTCTTTGTCGCGCCCCTGCTTTCGGATCAGGAGATTCGAGCCGCCAAGCAGTTGGGCCTGGAAAAGTCGGCCAACATGCACGCGGTTCGCGTCGGCGGGTCGGATGAGGCCGGGCTGGGCGCCCGTGTGACGCGCATCCTCGCCGAAGCCAAGATCAACGTGCGCGGGCTGACGGGCGCGGCGATCGGCGGGCGTTCGGTGATTTACGTCCGGTTTGAGAGCAGCAGCGACGCTCAGCGCGGTCGCGAAGCGCTGCGGGCGAATCTGGGCTTGTAGCGCTCGGCGTCAGGGCCGCTCCACGATCGGTCTGTGGCGCGGCATCGGCGTCGCTTCGTGTCGGGAATCATGCGTGCATCCGCTGCCACGCGGTGTTTGGGGCTATTCTCGGATCATGGGCATGATCCACACGGCGACGCGACCGCTCGTTTGCAGCGCGCTGTGCGCGCTGCTGTTGCTTATCTGCGGCGCGGGCTGCGTCTTTGATCAGTCCATCGAACGCCGCGAGGTCATTGAACTTCTTCCCGGCTACGCAAAGTTTCTGGCGGACCACGACGTCTGGGAGTGCGAGGCGCGGGGGTGGATTTATCAATTCGGCAATCGCAGCAAGGCCGCGAAGTTCATTGTGAACGAGTGGGCTGAGGGGCGCTCGGACGAAGTGCGGCAGCGGGCGGTCGAGCGCGTGCGGCGATTTTTTGTGGACAAGGAGAGCGAAAAGCCTATTCCGCTGCGCGTCGGCGACTATGTCTGTCCGGTGGTGCAAACCGATGGGGACGGCTATTTCGAAGTACGCCATGCGGTGCCGAGCGCGAATCTGGCGGAGTGGCTCAAGCCTGGCGCGGTGCGGCGCGCTCCCTACGACGTGATCCTTCCGAGAGGCGACCGGCGGAAATTTGTGGGCGCGATCGAGCTGATCGATCCGGAGGGACTCTCCGTCATCTCCGACATCGACGACACGCTGCGACTGGCCGAAGTGGGCGACAGCAAGAAGGTGGTCGAGAACACGATCCTGATGGAGTATGAGCCGGTGCCCGGCATGGCGGCGCTCTACCAGGCCTGGGCGGCGCGGCGTGGGGCCGCGTTTCATTATGTCTCGGGCTCGCCGTTGCAGATGTTCCCGGTGATCGGCGAGTTTCTGGATCGTCACCGATTTCCGGCGGGCTCGATGCATCTGCGGCCGTTCAGCATTCTGAATGGCTCCAACATTCCGCCCGCGGCGCCCTACAAGACGTTGGTGATCGCGCGGATTCTGGCGGACTTTCCGAAGCGGAAGTTCATCTTTGTGGGCGACTCCGGCGAGGACGACCCGGAGATGTACGGCGAACTGGCCCGAGGGCATATGAAGCAGGTCGAGCGGATCCTGATTCGCGTCGTCGACCACGGGCGCGAGGCGAGCGACGAGCGCTTTGAGCAGGCCTTTCAGGGGTTGCCGCGGTCTGTCTGGCTGACGTTTGAGCACGCCGATCAGGTCGTCCGGTGAATCGCGCTCGGGGCGGGGCGCAGTCCGCTACTTCGCCGCTCGGCCCGCCAGTACATTAGACGCCGTCATTGCCGATGCGGATCGTGCGCATCGGCGTCTCACCGTTGTTCCAAAGGCAGGCGCCCTTGAGCCGAATCACCGCAGCAATCTCGCTTCTATTCGTCGCTGTTTTGGCCGGCTGCGAAACCAAGCCGGGGACGCCGTCCTCTGCCGCAAGTGCTTCGAGCGCGCCCAGCGCGGCCGTGAAGAGCGAGTCGGTGATCGGCGTTTCGCTGCTGCGTCTGTCGGATCCATTTTTCATCGACATGGCCGACGCGATGAAGGCCCGCGCCGCGGAGCTGGGCTATCGCGTTGAAGTCGTCTCGGGCGAGGTCGACCCGGCTCGGCAGCGCAATCAGGTTGAGGACTTCGTCACCAAGCGCGTCGCCGCGATCATCCTGTGTCCGGTGGATTCGAAGGCCATCGGCACTTCGATCGCGCGGGCGAACGAGGCGGGCATTCCCGTATTTACCGCGGACATCGCTGTTGTCGCGGATGGCGCCAAGATCGTCTCGCACATCGCGACTGACAACTTCGCGGGGGGCAAGCTGGCGGCGGAGGCGATGTTTGAGGCCATCGGCGGCGTCGGCCCGATCGCGATCGTCGATCATCCGGAAGTCGAGTCGGTGATCATGCGGACGCGCGGCTTTGAGGAGCGGCTGGCGGAGCTCAATCGCGAGAAGGGGGCGTCGGTGGAAGTCGTGAAGAAGCTGCCCTGTCTCGGAGCGCGCGACAAGGCGTTTCAGGTGGCCGAGGCGATCTTGCAGGCCCACGCGGACCTGAAGGGTATATGGGCCATCAATGATCAGTCGGCGCTGGGCGTGGTCGCGGCGCTGGAGAAGGCGAACCTGGTCGGAAAAGTGAAGGTGGTCGGTTTCGACGGGCAGCCGGAGGCGCTTGAGGCGATGAAGGCGGGCAAGATGTCGGGCGACGTCGTGCAGCATCCGCGCGAGATCGGGAAGAAGGCGATCGAAGCCGTGAGCGACTATGGCCGCGGGAAAGACGTGCCGGCGCAGACGCTGATCCCGCCGACGCTGGTCAAGCCCTAGCCGCCCGTTGAAGACGTTATCCGCGCGCTTGTTTCACTGCGGTATCCAGAGTCATTGGGCTGGTTGAAAACGGGCCCCACAGGTTCTCAACGGGCTGTCCGACTTTCGTAAGCAATTCCGGGTGCATCGTGAGCCAGCCGTTGTCGGAGTCGAGCCCGCGTCCGCGCTCCGGCGCGGCGAGCGACGGTGTCGAGCGCGGCGACGTGCTTTCGATGCGGGGCATCACGAAGCGCTTCCCGGGGGTTCAGGCACTGCGCGATGGACGGCTGGAGTTGCGGCGGGGGGAGGTGCACGCGCTGCTGGGTGAAAATGGGGCGGGCAAGAGCACGTTGATCAAAATCCTCGCCGGGGCGCAGCCGCCCGATGATGGTGAGATCCGGCTTGATGGCGTGGTGCGTCGGTTCGCCTCGCCCATGGAGGCGAAGGACGCGGGGATCGCGGTGATCTATCAGGAATTCAATCTCATCCCCGCGCTGCGTGTTTTCGAGAACATTTTCCTGGGCCGCGACCGCGCGGCGCTGGGCTGGCTGCGAACGGGTGACGAGCGTCGCGCCGCGCGCGAGCTAATGGGGCGGCTGGGCGTCTCGATCGATGTCGATCGGCGCTGCGATTCGCTGCGCGTCGCCGAGCAGCAACTGGTGGAGATCGCCAAGGCCCTGGCGGCGCGGGCGCGGATCATCGTGATGGACGAACCGACCGCATCGCTCAGCGAGCGGGAAGTGCAGACGCTGTTTCAGATCATTCGCGAGCTGCGCGGGCAGGGGGTGTCGATCGTTTATGTCAGCCACAGGTTGGATGAGGTGTACGCCATCTGCGATCGCGCCACTGTCATGCGCGATGGGGCTCACATCCTGACGCGCCCGATCGGCGAGTTGCCGCGCGAGCAGCTCATCACGGCCATGGTGGGGCGCCCGCTCGACGCGGAGTTTCCGCCGCGCGACGGGGCGGCGAGCGACGTGCTGCTGGATGTGCGCGGGTTGGAGCGTCGCGGCGTGGTCGGGCCTGTCTCGCTGCGGCTTCGTCGTGGGGAGATCCTTGCGTTGACGGGGTTGGTCGGCGCTGGGCGAACCGAGTTTGTGCGATTGCTGTTCGGCGCGGATCGAGCGACCGGCGGCGAGCTGCATCTGGCGGGGCGACGCATCTTTCCCAATGACCCGCGCGCGGCGATTCGCGCGGGCGTCTGCCTGCTGACCGAGGATCGGAAGCAGCAGGGGCTGCTGCTGGGGCGCTCGGTGCAGGAAAATTTCGCATTGCCCAGCGTCGCCTCGTGGTCGGCCGGCGGATGGCTGGACCTGCGGCGCGAGCCGGCGGCGTTTCGGCGTCGCCGCGAGGAACTGCGGATCGCGGTCAGCGGTGCGGGACAGTCGGCGGGGCTGCTGTCGGGGGGAAATCAGCAGAAGCTTGTGCTGGCGAAGTGGGTCGAGCGCGACGCGCAGGTCTTCGTCTTCGATGAGCCGACGCGCGGGGTCGATGTCGGCGCGCGGCTGGAGATTTACCAACTGATGCGATCCCTGACGCGCGCGGGAAAGGGCGTGTTGATGGTGTCGTCCGAATTGCCGGAAGTCCTGGGGATGAGTGATCGGATTCTGGTGATGCGCGGCGGCCGGATCGTCGGTGAGATCGACGACGTCGGGCGGGCGCGGCAGGAAGACTTGCTGGCGCTGGCGGTGGGAGGAGTGGAGTCGCGATGAGTAATGCCGTGCCGAGGCTGCCGTCGGGCGTGGGGATGTTGGGTGTGCTGGGGCTGATTTGTGCCTACTTTTCGTGGGCGACATGGGGCAGCGGGGCGCTTGGGCCGGCGGCCGCCGCGGATTCGCTCGTCGCGCAGTTGCGCGGCGCGGCGATTGAGGGCGGCGCGGTTGCGATCGCCGGCAGGGGGGCGGGCGAGGATGCGTTCGCCAACGCCATCGAGGCCGCCGCCGCCGCGGAGAATGTGAAGATCTCGGTTTTGCGCGGCGACCCGCGTGAGGTTCGCCGGGGCCTCGAAGAACTCGCGACCGGGGCGGCGCCGCCGCGGGCGCTGCTGGCGTCGGGCGAAACCGCCGCGTGGCCGCTGTTGCGCGACATTGCGGCCGAAATTCCCGCGTTCGCGGCGGTGCGGCTCTTCGCCCCCAGTTCGAGCTACGGGTCCGCATTTTTGAAGCCGGAGAATCTGCGCAACGTGCTGAACCAGATCGTGGTCATCGCCATCACGGCCGTTGGGATGACGCTGGTGATCATCGCCGCCGGGATCGATCTTTCGGTCGGCAGCCTGATCGCGCTGGCCGCCGTGGTTGCCGCCTGGCTGATCGAGCGCAACGGGGGGACTGGGGCCGGCGTTTTGGTGCAACTGGCGTGTAGTGCGACGGCGATTGCGGCGTGCGGCGGTGTCGGACTGTTCTCGGGCCTGATGATCACGCGTTTCCGCATTCCGCCGTTCATTGCGACGCTCGCGATGATGCAGATCGCCAGCGGATTGGCCTACATCATCGCGAAGGGGCAGGCGCTTTATCAGATTCCGGACGGCTATACATGGCTGGGGCGCGGCAGCGCGATTGCGCTGATTCCCAACGCGGTTTTGCTGATGATCGCGGTTTATGCGCTTGGTCACGTGCTGATGACCCGCAGCGTGCTGGGGCGCTACATCTTCGCTGTCGGCGGAAATGCCGAGGCGGCCCGCCTTTCGGGCGTGCCGGTGCAGCGCGTGGTTGTTTCGGTGTACGTGATCTCGGGGCTGACTGCCGGGCTGGGCGGCGTGGTCCTCGCCTCGCAGCTTCGCAGTGGCGCTCCGACCTACGGGACGATGTATGAGCTGTACGCGATTGCGGCAGTCGTGGTGGGCGGCACGAGCCTCAGCGGTGGCGACGGCAATGTGCTGAACACGCTCATCGGCGCGCTGATCATCGCCGTCATCCAGAACGGCATGAACCTGACCGGCGTGGAGAGCTATACGCAGAAGATCGTGTTGGGCGCGGTGATCCTGGGGGCAGTGCTGATCGACATGCTGCGAAGGCACGGGCTGCGCAGTTTGTCCGGAACGGCGTAGGCCCTCGCGGCAAATCCCCCCTTTGCGGCCCAAAAGTTACGCCTCTGCGTGTTCGCGTGGGGGCGGCTGGTCGATCTCGTCCTGCGTCACATCCAGCGTCAGGAGTTTGGGCACGTCGATCGATGGGTCGAAGGGAGTCGCGCCGGCCAGTCGACAATCGGCGGCGAGGGCCTGGACCTGCACCTGCTTCAGCCGCGGCGCCGGCAGGCCGGCGAGCTTGCCCAGGACGTACGCCCGGCAAACGTTGACGTGAAAGAGCGGCTGGGCCTTGCGGTCGCCAAAGCGGAGCAACTCGCGTTGCTGTCGGAGCCATGAGGCGGAGCGACGAAACCACTTGGCGGCCTCGTCGGGGGTCATGAGTTCGCTGGCGGGGACGTTCGTTCGGGTCATCTTCTTGTTCCTCCGTTTGTGAAAGGATAGCACGCCGAGCGAGAATGTCAAGTAAATCTAGAAAACGTAGAATGGCGGCTGGTGCGGCTTTGCGTTGTGGGGCGGGGCAGGAAAAGGGAGACGAAGGGGGCCGATGAATTTCGGCG